>NZ_JBITVZ010000016.1:103040-117257 GCF_044543385.1 Stenotrophomonas sp. NPDC077420 | reverse complement strand
GTTTGAAACGCCTTTCGTATTGGATCATGAACAAATTCCAGAGGTTGGATGGGCGTCCAACTTCTGGGGGTCAGTTCAATGGCGTGTCGCTACGCAGGTTGACCAACGCCATCGTCCTGCGCACGTAGAAATTCGTAGTGACACGCCATGCGTGTCAACCGCGCGCAGCGCGGCCCAAGCATCCGGAGCCATCGAATATCCGTTCCGACAGCGCCGCCGACGTTCAGAGCGCCCGGAGCCGCCGTCACCGGTCGTCGCGCAGCTCGCCGCCCGGCAAAAACACCCAGGTCCGGGTCACCTGCAGGATATCCACCCCGTCATCGGTCTTCGGCAGCGGCGGGAACGGCTGGGCCAGGCGGATCACCCGCAGCGCGGTCTCGTCCAGCAGCGGGGTGCCGCTGCTGCGCAGGATCCGGCTGCTTTCCACGCTGCCATCGCGGCGCACGCCCACGGTAATCACCACCTGGCCGCCCAGCCGGCGCTGGCGCGCCTCATCGGGGTAGTTCAGGTTGCCGACCCGCTCGGCCCGGTCCACCCACGCGCGCAGGTAGTTGGCGTAGGCGTACTCGCGCGTGCTGGCCGAGACGAACTTGCGGTTCGGACGCTTGGCGTACTGCGCCGAACGCAGGTGCACTTCGGCAGCCAGCCGCGCCATCTCGGCGTCGCGCTGCTCGCGCGCGGTCGGGGCGGCGTCCGGCTGAGGGGTGTCCGGCAGCGGCTGCGTCTGCGCCTTGGCCACCGGGTCGGGACTGTTGCGGCTGGCCACCACCCGCGCCTGCGGCGGCGGCGGGCGGGCCGCGTCCTGGCGCTGCTGCGGCACCGGCGACAGCCCGGCCTGCGGCTGCGGCACGATCCCGGCCTGGTTGTCGCGCGGGCGCTGCGCCTTGTCGTGGTCGCCGCCGCCCTGCTGGTTGGCCTGGGCCAGGAAGTCGGCTTGTTTAGGCGTCAGCGGCGTCCGGGTCTGGCTGAAGATCACATCCAGGGTCGGCACCAGCGCAGCGTTGTCGCTGACCGCAAAGCCCACCCCCAGGATCAGCAGCGCATGCACCAGCACCGACAGCGCCAGGGTCGCGCCCAGGCGTTGCGATTCGCGGGCCTGCAGCGGCACCCTCGGATCGACCACCGTGCTCATCGCGGCAGGCCGGCCTCGATCGCGTCGAACAGGGTGCCGGCGATGTTCAGGCCGAACTGCGCATCCAGCTCGCGCACGCAGGTGGGGCTGGTGACATTGACCTCGGTCAGGTAGTCGCCAATCACGTCCAGCCCGACAAAGCGCATGCCGCGCCGCTTCATCTCCGGGCCCACCTGGGCGGCGATCCAGCGGTCGCGCTCGCTCAGCGGGCGGCCTTCGCCGCGGCCGCCGGCGGCCAGGTTGCCGCGGAACTCGTCGCCCTGCGGGATGCGCGCCAGGCAGTAGTCCACCGGCTCGCCATCGACCAGCAGGATGCGCTTGTCGCCGGCGGTGATGTCCGGGATGAATTTCTGCGCCAGCGCCAGCTTGCGCTCGCCGTCGGTCAATGTTTCCAGGATCACGTTGAGGTTGGGGTCGCCGGTGCCGCTGCGGAAGATCGAGCGTCCGCCCATGCCGTCCAGCGGCTTGAGCACGGCCTGGCCGTGTTCGAGCACGAACGCCTTCAGGTCGGCATGGCGGCGGCTGACCAGGGTCGGCGGGCAGCACTGCGGGAACAGCAGGGCGGCCAGCTTTTCGTTGTAATCGCGCAGCCCCTGCGGATCGTTGACCACCAGCGCACCGGCCTGCTGGGCCACGCCGAGCACCTGGGTGTCGTAGATGAATTCGGCATCCACCGGCGGATCCTTGCGCATCAGCACCACCTGGCCGGGGCCGAACGTGGTCTGGCTGAATTCGCCCAGCGTGAACCAGTCATGGGTGTCCTCGCGCACCTGCAGGGGCGCGGTGCGGGCCACCGCCACGCCGTCGCGCAGGGCCAGCCCACCGGGGCTGACGTAGTGCAGGGCGTGGCCCCGGCGCTGCGCTTCCAGCAGCATGGCGAAGGTGGTGTCCTTGGCGATCTTGATATGGGCGATGGGGTCCATCACCACGATGACGTTCAACGGCATGGTCGCAACCTGGCGGGCAGGCGCTGATGGTAGCGGCAATGCGCCCGCGCTGCCTGCCCCGGGCGCCGGAACGCAGCGTCCGCCGCCTTCACGCTTTGCGCAGTTCCGGCCCCGGCCGCCGCCCGGGGGGTGCATCTGGCTTGGCTTCGGAACCACACCCTTGATGACGGCCGCGTGGTGGGATATAGATACGCTTTCGCAGCGGCGCCGGACCAAAGCAGAAGCGTCGCGCGCTCGGGGAAAAGGTAATGACTGAAAACATGACTGCGGGTGGGGAACTCGCAGGGCTCAGGGTCATGGTCATCGACGATTCGAAGACCATTCGACGTACCGCTGAAACACTGCTCAAGCGCGAAGGCTGCGAGGTGGTGACGGCGAACGATGGTTTCGAGGCGTTGGCCAAGATTGCCGACCAACAGCCGCAGATCATCTTCGTGGACATCATGATGCCCCGCCTGGACGGCTATCAGACCTGCGCGCTGATCAAGAACAACCAGCTGTTCAAGGCCACGCCGGTGATCATGCTGTCCTCCAAGGACGGCCTGTTCGACAAGGCGCGCGGGCGCATCGTGGGCTCGGAGCAGTACCTGACCAAGCCCTTCACGCGTGAAGAACTGCTGGGTGCCATCCGCACATACGTCAACGCCTGACCAGGGGGGAAAGGCACAATGGCTCGAATCGTTCTGATCGAGGATTCACCGACCGACCGGGCGGTGTTCATCCAATGGTTGACCAAGGCCGGGCACGAAGTGCTGGAGGCCAGCAACGCCGAGGACGGGATCAAGCTCGTACAGGAACACCACCCACAGCTGGTGCTGATGGACGTGGTACTGCCGGGCATGAGCGGCTTCCAGGCCACCCGTGCGCTGAACCGCGACGAGAAGACCAAGGCCATTCCGGTCATCATCGTCAGCACCAAGGCGATGGAAACCGACAAGGCCTGGGGGCTGCGCCAGGGCGCGGCCGCCTACATGGTCAAGCCACCGCGCGAGGACGAGCTGATCGCGCAGATCAACCAACTGGTGTCCTGATGCGTTCTCCCTTCGACATCCTTGAAGCCTACGAACGGCGCAGCCTGGCCCATGCCGTGCAGCTGCCCGAGCGGCAGTTCGCCCAGGACCTGTGGCGCGGCGTCGGCTACCGGGTCGGCAAGCGCCACCTGGTCTCGGACTTCCGCGAAGTGGTCGAAATCGTCCCGATGCCGCCGATCACCCCGGTGCCCGGCGCGCAGCCGTGGCTGCTGGGCGTGGGCAACCTGCGCGGCAACCTGTTCCCGGTGGTCGACCTGAAATATTTCATGGAAGGCGAGCGCACCGTGCAGCAGGAAGGCCAGCGCGTGCTGATCATGCGCCAGGCGGGCGGCGACGTGGCCCTGACCATCGACGAACTGTTCGGGCAGCGCAGCTTCGAACAGGACCAGGGCACCGGCACCGGTGAACTGGCCGGCGGCCGTTACGCCCATTTCGTCGACCGCGCCTTCCATGGCGACGGGCGCGACTGGGGCGTGTTCTCGCTGTCGCTGTTGTCGCGTACCCCCGAATTCAGGCAGGCCGCGGCATGAACGCTGCTGCCTTCCTCACCGTATTGAAGATCGAGGTTGAACGATGAGCACTTCTTCGGACACCGCCAAGGCCGGCAAGCTGGGCTCGGTAGGCACCAATTTCTGGCTGGGCCTGCTGGCCCTGTCGTTGATCGTGTTCGCCCTCAATACCGGCGTGGCCACCTGGCAGGGCAGCCGCCTGGCCGGCGCCAGTACCGGCGCGGCCGACCTCCAGGTGCTGTCCCAGCAGCTGGCCAACCAGGGTCGTGAAGCGGTCTCGGGCAACGCCCAGGCCTTCACCGCGTTCAAGGACACCAAGGCGCGCATCGAAAGCACCGTCAGCAGCCTGCAGGGGCGCTACGGCAATGAATCGAACGTGTCCGGCGCGCTCAACCAGCTCACCCAGACCTGGGAGCCGCTGGGCAAGAGCGCCGCGCAGCTGGTGGCCAGCGAACCGGCGGTGCTGGCCCTGGCCGGCAATGCCAACAACTTCGTCAATGGCGTCCCGGCGCTGCAGGCCCAGCTCAACGAAGTGGTCCGCGCCATGTCGGCCGGCGGCGCGCCGGCTTCGCAGGTGTACAACGCACTGCAGCAGGTGGTGGTGGTCGGCTCGATGGCCCGCCGCGTGACGGAAATGCGCGCCGGCGGGGGCAATGCCGCCGCCGCGGGTGACGCACTGGCCCGCGACTCGGTGGTGTTCACCCAGGTGCTGGACGCGCTGCGCAACGGCAACGATGAACTGGGTATCGCCCCGGTCCGCAACGCCGGCGCGCTGGCGGCGCTGGAGCAGTCGCAGAAGCAGTGGGACACCATGAAGCAGGACGCCGACGCGATCCTGGCCAGTTCGCGCCAGCTGTTCTCGGCGCAGTCCTCGGCCGCGGCACTGACCGCCGGCTCGGGCAAGATGCTCGATGACAGCAAGCGCCTGTTCGAAGCGTTCTCCTCCTTCGGTTCGGTGCGCGATACCCGCCCGTTCCCGAATTTCTGGCTGGGCGTGGTGTCCGGCGTGCTGTCGCTGATCGCCATCATCGGCTTCGTCAGCAGCACCGTGCGCAGCCGCTCGCGCGAGCAGGAACTGCGTTACCAGACCCAGGTGGAGTTCAACAGCCGCAACCAGCAGGCGATCATGCGGCTGCTGGACGAAATCAGCTCGCTGGGTGAAGGCGACCTTACTGTGAAAGCCTCGGTGACCGAGGACATGACCGGCGCCATCGCCGACGCAATCAATTACGCCGTGGACGAACTGCGCCACCTGGTGACCACCATCAACGACACCTCGGCCAAGGTCGCCGTGTCCACCCAGGAAACCCAGGCCACCGCGATGCAGCTGGCCGAAGCGGCCGGCCACCAGGCCAACCAGATCACCTCGGCGTCGGACCGCATCGGCGAAATCGCGTCGAGCATCGAACAGGTGTCGCGCAACTCGGCCGAGTCGGCCGACGTGGCGCAGCGCTCGGTGGTGATCGCGGCCGAAGGTGCCGGCGTGGTGCGCGAAACCATCCAGGGCATGGACCAGATCCGCGACCAGATCCAGGAAACGTCCAAGCGCATCAAGCGCCTGGGTGAGTCGTCGCAGGAAATCGGCTCGATCGTGGAACTGATCAACGACATTTCCGAGCAGACCAACATCCTGGCGTTGAACGCCGCCGTGCAGGCGGCCTCGGCCGGTGAAGCCGGCCGCGGTTTCGCCGTGGTGGCCGACGAAGTGCAGCGCCTGGCAGAACGCACCTCCGGTGCGACCCGACGCATTGAAAACCTGGTCCAGGCCATTCAGGCCGATACCAACGAGGCGGTCAGTTCGATGGAGCAGACCACCGCCGAAGTGGTGTCCGGTGCACGCCTGGCCGAGGATGCCGGTACCGCACTGACCGAAATCGAACGCGTGTCCAACGCGCTCAACAACCTCATCAAGAACATCTCGATCGCCGCCCAGCAGCAGTCTTCCGCCGCCTCCGACATCACCCGCACCATGGGCGTGATCCGTCAGATTACCGGCCAGACCTCGCAGGGCGCGGGACAGACCGCCGAGTCGATCGGTCATTTGGCACAGCTGGCGGCCGACCTGCGCCGCTCGGTTGCCGACTTCAAGCTGCCGGCGTGAGCCGCGGGCAGGGCGGAGAGGGAAGGAATCAGCAGATGATGCATCGCGAGAAATCACAGCACGACACGCGCGCGCCCCTGCCGGGAGACCTGGCATGAGCACGCTGCGCGATGCCATGAGCAATGCCGCCCTGGGCTGGGTCAAGCCGGAGCTGGACGAGACCCTGCGCCAAGTGCGCAACGAGGTCGAGTATTACGCCGAGGACCCGGCCGACGGCAGTCGCATGCGCTTCTGCGCCGGCTACCTGCACCAGGTGCAGGGCACCCTGCGCATGGTCGAGCTGTACGCCCCGGCGATGGTGGCCGAGGAAATGGAACAGCTGGCCAACGCCATCGGTGCCGGCGAGGTGCCCGACCGCGACGAAGCCTGCGCCACCCTGATGCGGGGCAGCGTGCTGCTGCCCGACTACCTGGAGCGCCTGCAGAACGGCCATCGCGACATTCCGATCGTGCTGCTGCCGCTGCTCAACGACATCCGTTCCGCGCGCGGTGCGCCGGGCATCAATGAAAGCGTGCTGTTCGCGTTCGCGCCGGACAGCGCCAGCGCCACCGAAGCCGAGCTGGACCACGCGCGCGGCAGCCTGAGCGGGCGCAACCGCGAACTGCTCGACACCGTGGGCAATGCAGTCAAGGAAGAACTGCTGCGGATCAAGGACGCCCTGGACCTGCACCTGCGCACCGGCGGCGAGCCGGCCCAGCTGCAGACCCAGGTCGACGAACTGGGCGCCGTGGCCGACACCCTGGGCATGATGGGCCTGGGCGTGGCGCGCGGCGTGGTCGTGCAGCAGCGCGACGCGCTGCGCGGCGTGGTCAGCGGCGAGCAGCAGATCGACGAAACCCTGCTGCTGGATATCGCGGGCGCCCTGTTGTACGTGGATGCCTCGCTGGACGACCAGGTCGCCCACCTGGGGGCCGGCGGCAGTGGCGAAGACGACCCGAGCGCGGCCGAAGGCCGGCGCACCGTGGAGATCCTGGCGCACGAAGCAATCGCCAATTTCGCTGCGGCGCGCGAGCACTTCGTCGCCTTCATCGAGACCAACTGGAACCACCAGCAGCTGCACGAAGTGCCGCGCCTGCTGGGCGAGGTCGCCGGCGCGCTGCGCATGCTCGACCTGGCGACCCCCGCCGATTACCTGCAGGGCGTACGCCAATACATCACGGTCGAGTTGATCGGCCGCCAGCGGGTGCCCAGCGGGCGCCAGCTGGACACGCTGGCCGACGCCATGGCCAGCCTGGAGTACTACCTGGAAGCCCTGCGCGAACGTCGCCAGGGACGCGAAGACATCCTCGACATCACCCGCACCAGCCTGGAAACGCTGCGCTACTGGCCGCTGCCGGACGAAAACGCCGCACCGGCCGACGCCACCGCCGAAGCACTGCCGGTGGCCCCGGAGCACGTCGAGCTGAGCGGTTGGGATGCGCCCGTGGTCGCCCCGGTCGAGGTGGCCGTTTCCCCGGCTGCGCCGGCACCGGGCACTGTGCCGCCGCCGCCGCTGCCGGACGTCAGTTTCGAGCCGCTGCCTGCCGCCGCGACTGCCGCGCCGCTCGAGCCGGCGACCAAGCCTGCGCCCACCCTGGTGTTCGAAGCATCCAGCGCGCCGGTCGCCAGCGATGCGCCGCAGTGGACGCTGCAGGGCGAGGCACTCCGCCATGAAGCCGCGCCGACTTTCGCCCACTTCGACCCGGTCGTGGCCGAAGATGCGCAGGCCGGCCCCGACTGGGGGGTTGCTCCGGTTGAGATCGCGCCGATCGTGCTGGATGGCGCCGACGCTGCGGTGTCCGATCACGGCATCCCGGCTGACATCGGTGCCACCGGTTTCGACCCGGTTGCGGCCGAACATGACGCTCTGGAGCTGAGCGACGAACCGATCGAATTCACCTTCGACGAACCGCTGCAGAATGCCGGCGACGTGTTGTCGCTGCAGGTCGACGACAGCGCGTCCGACGCGCAGGCAAGTGAACCCGATACCGCTGCGCCGCTCACGGTGGACGCGCCGCTGGACGACGAGGTCGTGCCTGCCGACGACATCGCCGCCTCCGCGCCGGCCACCCCCGTTGGCGTGCAGGAAGCGGTGATCAACCCGATCGAACTGGATGATGAATCGGCCCGCTTCCTGGCCGAGCTGGACATCGCGGCATCGCAGTTCAGCACCGTGCCGGCGGTGGAGGCCTCTGCCCTGGTCGACGCACAGGCGGCCGTGCACGCCGACGAAGCCGCCGATGGCACCATCGATGCCGGTTTCGAGGACGATGGCGAGAACATCGACCAGGATATCCGCGAGGTCTTCATTGAAGAATTCGACGAAGAACTGGTCAACCTGGGCAACCTGTTGCCGGTCTGGCGCATGGCGCCGGACAACATGGACCGCCTGCGACCGATCCGCCGCGTCTTCCACACCCTGAAGGGCAGTGGCCGCCTGGTCGGTGCGCGCACCCTGGGCGAATTCAGCTGGAAGATCGAGGGCATGCTCAACCGCGTGCTCGATGGCAGCCGCCCGGCCTCGCCGGCGGTGGTGGCCATGGTCACGCAGGCCTATGAAGTGCTGCCGCAGCTCAATGCCGCGCTGCGCGACGGCAGCCGCGTGAGCGCGGACCTGCAGGCCATGCAGGCCATTGCCGACCGCGTGGGCGCCGGCGAAGAAACCTTCCACGTGCCGCTGCAGCGTCCGGCTCCAGTCGCCGCACCGGCAGAGGCTGTCGAGACTGTCGAAGCGGTCGAAGCGGTTGAAGCGGACACCGGCACCCCGGCCAACATCGACGAGGTGCTGCGCGAGATCCTCGAGGCCGAAGTGGAGACCCACCACGCCACGCTGCAGTCCTGGCTGCAGGACGCCGAGGCGGCGCCACAGCCGGTCACCGACACCCTGCTGCGCGCGGTGCACACCATGAACGGTGCGTTCGCGATGACCGACGTGCCGGAGATCACCGCCGTCACCGGCGGCGCGGAAAGCTACATCAAGCGTTCGCTGGCCGCCGACGCGATGCCGGACGCCGAAGGCGTGTCGGCGTTGTCGGCGACGGCGGCGGCCATCCGCGCCACCATGACCGCGCTGCAGGCCGATGCCCCGCGCATTCCGTCGCAGGCAGCGCTGGCGCAGCGCCTGCAGGCGCTGGCCGAAACCCTGCCCGAAGCACGCTGGCCGGCGCTGGTGGCGGATGACGGCTCGGACGTGGACGGCGACGATCTTGACGCCATCGAGGCCCTTGCGGTCGATCTGGCGGACGATGCCGAGGGCGCTCGCGACGCCGAAGCGGATGCGTCGCGCGACGCCCACGACGTCACCGCGCACGAACTGGCGGCGTTCTCGGCGCAGTTCGACGAACGCGATGGCGTTGCCACTGCCGACGACAGCACCGACAGCGCACTGCAGCAGGCCATCGTCGACGCGGATGGGCTGTCGATCGTCGAGGTTGTACCGACCGACGAAGCCGCCGCGATCACCGAGGCCGAAAGCGAAGCATCTGCAGGGGCAGGAGCGCCGCTGGCGGATGAGCTCACCGGCAGCGATGACCTGTCGGCATACTTCGACGCCGGCCTGGTCCCGTCGTTCGACGCACCGGGCGTTGCCCCGCCGCAGGACGCGGATGCGCCGGAAACGGCTGCGCCCGACATCGTGGACGCGGGTCTGGACACCGTGGAGCTTACCGGCGCCGACGACCTGTCGCGATTCTACGAACCCACCCTGCCGGGCACCGAAGACACCCTCCAGGCCATCGAGCTGGAGGCGGCCGAGGCCGAAGCGCTGCATGAAGGGATCGATGCAGGCGATGTGACCGAGCCGGAAGCGATCACGCTGGACGCGGTTGAAGCCGTTGAAGCCGTTGAAGCGGTTGAGACCGTTGAAGCTGCCGAGGCGGTCGAAGCGGTCGAAGCGGTCGAGGCCATCGAGATCGCCGAAACCATCGACATCGTCGAGCCTGTCGAAGCGACCGCCGACAACGCGGCCGACGACGCCGTCGAAGACGAGCTTGACGAGATGCTGCCGTCGAGCCCGGCGTTCGGCGAACCGGTGGACGTACAGCAGGCGCTGGACGACGGCCTCACTGTGGTCGAGGCGCCCGATACCGCGCCGTCCGCCGATGACCTCGGCGTGCTCGGCCTGGACGCCTCGCACGCGGCGCTGGACGAGGCCGATGCGTTCGCACAGGACGATGCCGAGCCTTCCGACGTTGCCGACACCGACACCGACACCGACGGCGCGGCCACCGCGACGCCGCTGTTCGAACTGGAGGATGCCCCGGTCGCGGCCGAAGCGCCTGCCATCGAAGAGCTCGACGACGTCGGGTCGCTGGACTTCAGCGTCCTCGATCGCGAGCTGGTGGATATCTTCGTCGAG
This sequence comes from Stenotrophomonas sp. NPDC077420, assembly GCF_044543385.1. NCBI lineage: Bacteria > Pseudomonadati > Pseudomonadota > Gammaproteobacteria > Lysobacterales > Lysobacteraceae > Stenotrophomonas > Stenotrophomonas sp. NPDC077420. The sequence continues at coordinate 107,201 of NZ_JBITVZ010000016.1, read as the reverse complement.
GAAGGCAAGGACCTGCTCGATCATTGCGACGGCCTGATCAGCGAGCTGCGCGCTGCACCGCAGGACCGCGAGGCGCTGGCCGGGCTGCAGCGTGACCTGCACACCCTGAAGGGTGGCGCGCGCATGGCCGGCATCAACGCCATCGGCGACCTTGGCCACGGCATCGAATCGCTGCTGGAAGCGGTCGCGGCCAACCGCACCGACATCGACCGTAGCGACGTGCACCTGCTGGAGCGTGGCTTCGACCGCCTGCACCAGATGCTGACCCGCACCGGCAAGCATCGCGACGTGGCGATGCCCGATGACCTGATTGCCGCGTTCGAACAGCGCACCCTGGGGCGCGAAGAAGCCACCGAGGCCAGCGCCGCCGCGCCGGTCGAGGCGGCCGCAGTGGCCATCGACACCGCCGTGGCCGCCGCGCCGCTCTCGGCACCGGTGCCGCTGGAAGCGTCCAACGACGAAGACAGCCTGGCCCGTCCGCAGCAGGAGCAGGTGCGCGTGCGCGCCGACCTGCTCGATCGCCTGGTCAACCACGCCGGTGAAGTGGCCATCTACCGCTCGCGGCTTGAACAGCAGCTGGGTGCCTTCCGCGGCGCCATGGGCGAACTGGATCGCACCAACGCGCGTCTGCGCGACCAGCTGCGCCGCCTGGACCTGGAAACGGAAGCCCAGATCGTGGCCCGTTACCAGCGCGAGCAGGAACAGGTCGACCACTCCTTCGATCCGCTGGAACTGGACCGCTTCTCCACGCTGCAGCAGCTCAGCCGTGCGCTGAACGAATCCGCAGCCGACCTTGGCGGCCTGCAGGGCGTGCTCGACGACCTGTCGCGCCAGTACGACGTGTTGCTGCAGCAGCAGTCGCGCGTCAGCTCGGAACTGCAGGACGGCCTGATGCGCGCGCGCATGGTGCCGTTCGACGGCCTGGTCCCGCGCCTGCGCCGTGTCGTGCGCCAGGCCGGCCAGGACACCGGCAAGCAGGTCCATGTCACCCTGGACGGTACCCACGGCGAACTGGACCGGAACGTGCTCGACCGCATGGTGGCGCCGCTGGAACACATGCTGCGCAACTCGGTCGCCCACGGGCTGGAAACGCCGGAACAGCGTCGTGCCGCCGGCAAGCCGGAGGAAGGCGAAATCGCCATCCGCCTGCGCCGCGAAGGGTCGGAAATCGTGCTGGAAGTGGCCGATGACGGTGCCGGGCTGAATCGCGAGGCGATCCGTCGCCGCGCCGAACAGCGCGGCCTGGTCGAGGCCGATGCGGTGCTCTCCGACGCCCAGCTGGACGCGATGATTTTCGCGGCCGGGTTCAGTACCGCCGACCAGGTCAGCCAGCTGGCTGGCCGCGGCGTGGGCATGGACGTGGTGCACAACGAAGTGCGCCAGCTCGGCGGCACGGTGGACATCCACTCGGTGCCGGGCAAGGGCGTCACCTTCACCCTGCGCCTGCCGCAGACCCTGGCGGTCACCCAGGCGGTGTTCGTGCAGATCGGCGACACCACCTTCGCGGTGCCGGTCGCCTCGGTCAGCGGTATCGGCCGGATCTCGCGCGAGCGCTTCGAATCGGCCGAGGGCGGCTACCACTACGGCGGCGAAGAGTTCGTGCTGCATGACCTTGGTACGCTCGTCGGGCAGGGCCAGGCCCGCGCCGAAGGCCAGGCCCAGGTGCCGCTGCTGCTGGTGCGTGCCGGTGAACTGCGTGCGGCGGTGGCGATCGACCAGGTGCTGGGCAACCGCGAAATCGTGGTCAAGCCGGTCGGCCTGCAGATCGCCTCGGTCCCGGGCATCTACGGCGCCACCATCACCGGTGATGGTCGCGTGGTGGTGATCCTGGACGTGGCACCGCTGGTCCGTCGTTACCAGGCCAACCCGCTCAAGCCGGTCGCTCCCACCGCGCAGGCCAGCGACCGCCAGGCGCCGCTGGTGATGGTGGTCGACGACTCGCTGACCATGCGCAAGGTCACCGGCCGCATCCTGGAGCGCCACAACTTCGAAGTGGCCGTCGCCCGCGACGGTATCGAAGCGCTGGAGCGACTGGAGGAGCGGGTGCCCGACCTGATGCTGCTGGATATTGAAATGCCGCGCATGGATGGCTATGAACTGGCCACCGCGATGCGCGCCGATCCACGCTACAAGGGCGTGCCGATCGTGATGATCACTTCGCGCAGCGGCGACAAGCACCGTCAACGCGCCTTTGAAATCGGTGTCCAGCGTTACCTGGGCAAGCCGTACCAGGAGCTGGACCTGATGCGAAACGTGTATGACCTGCTGGGGATCGCCCGTGCCCGTGAATGACCTGAACCCGCTGCCGCTGGTGGCATTGCTGGCACGGGTCGGCCCGGCACGCGAGCGCCTGCGCGAAGCGCTGGCCCAGGCCGGTGCGACCGTAGTGCTGGAAGAAGACCCCAACAGCGTGGATGCGGAAACCCTGGGCGGCGTGGACGCCAGTGCGGTGTTGATCGCGCTGGAGCCGGCCGTGGAAGATGCGCTGGAGCGCCTCGACCCGGTGCTGGCCTCGCCGGCGCTGACCGTGATCTTCGACGAGGCCGAGCTGGCCGCCCGTCGCGAGGGCTGGGAAGCGCAGCGGTGGGCCCGCCACCTGGTCGCCAAGCTGCACGGCCACCAGGACGTGTTGCCGCCGGGGTCGGAGCAGGAAGGCCTGCTGCAGCCCGAACCGGGCCTGCCGCAGACCCCGGCCGAGCTGCATGACGGTGCACCCCTGGAATTCCATGTGCGCGAGGCGTTCGACGCTGCCGCCGACGTACCCACCGACGGCCTGTACACCCCGCCGGAAGCCTACAGCGAGCCGATGTCGCTGGAGGAAGCGCTGGCGGCCATGCAGGCGCCCGCCGCGGTGCCGGCCAGCGTGCCGCCGCCGGTGCCGGCTGCAGAAACCGCGCCGCGCGCGCCGCTGGGCGATCACAGCAGCTGGTCGCTGGTCGAAGAGGACGCGCCTGCGCCTGCAGCCGTTCCCGCACCGCCGGTGAGCACGCCGCCGGCCGTGGACAGCTTCGTCAGTCCCGGCCTGTCGCTGGTGGAACTGGAGCCGGCCATCGAACCCGACGGTGCCGCGCCCGGCGCCGCGCTGGTCCTGGCCGGCATTGGCGGTCCCGACGCGCTGCGCCGCCTGCTGGCCGCATTGCCGGCCGGGCTGGCGGTGCCGGTGCTGGTCTACATGCGCCTGGACGGCGGTCGCTACGGCAACCTGGTCAAGCAGATGGCGCGGGTATCGGCGCTGCCGGTGCTGCTGGCCGAGTCCGACCAGCCGGTGCTGGCCGGCAACGCCTATATCCTGCCCGACGATGTCGGTGTGGCCGTGCGCAACCGCGGGCTGCACTTCATCGCCGATGCGCGCGGCATCCAGGTGGCGGAGCTGCCGCCGGCCCATAGCGCGGTCGTGCTGCTCAGCGGCAGCGACGTGGCGGTGCTGGACGATGTGCTGGCATTGGCCGTTGCCGGCGCCTGGGTGGCCGGCCAGACCGGTGACGGCTGCTACGACCCGGTCGCCGCCAACGCGGTGGTCGCGGCCGGCATGGCCGCCGGCGACCCGCCGCAGCTGGCCGCCGCCATCGTCGAACGCTGGGGCGTAAGCGAGTAATCGCCGCCCCATGGCCCTTTCAGGAAGCACACCATGAGTTACGCCAGCAACGACGAAATCCGCGGAGTATTGATCCAGGCCGGCACCGAGCGGGTGCTGTTGCCGAACGCGACCGTGGCCGAAATGATGTCCAAGGTGCCGGTGACGGCCATCCCCGACGCGCCCGCGTGGTTGCTCGGACAGATTGAATGGCATGGCTGGGACGTCCCGCTGATGTCATTCGCGCGTCTGTCCAGCCAGGGCGAGGAGCCGGTGGTGAGCAACAACAAGGTGGTGGTGCTGAAGGCGTTGGGTGGCAATGCCAAGCGCCCGTACTTCGCCCTGCTGACCCAGACCTTCCCGCAGTTGATCTCGGTGCCGCGCGACGGCCTGCTGGCCGACGCGTCGGAAGAGACCCTGCCGCAGGGCGTGCACATGCGCGTGCTGCTGGGCGAGCAGAGCGCGCTGCTGCCGGACCTCGACGCGCTGGAAGCGGCGCTGGACGAAGCGCATCCGGTGAATTGAGCGGGTATCGACCAACGGTCGATACCTACCGGTGATGCGGCGTTGCATCGACCAACGGTCGT
>NZ_JBITVZ010000016.1:0-102949 GCF_044543385.1 Stenotrophomonas sp. NPDC077420 | reverse complement strand
TACGTTCGATGCGTGCCGGTGATTCGGCGTTGTATCGACCAACGGTCGATACCTACCGGTGATTGGGCGTTGTATCGACCAACGGTCGATGCGTGCCGGTGATTCGGCGTTGTATCGACCAACGGTCGATACCTACCGGTGATTGGGCGTTGTATCGACCAACGGTCGATGCGTGCCGGTGATGCGGCGTTGCATCGACCAACGGTCGATGCGTGCCGGTGATTGGGCGTTGTATCGACCAACGGTCGATACCTACCGGGGATGTGATCGAACCGCGGGGCCGTCGGTAGGCCACGACCGTTGGTCGTGGCCCGCTTTCAGCCCAGATCGCCCAGCCGCGCCTGCAACGCCGCGATCGCCGCCAGCCCGGCGGTTTCGGTGCGCAGGATCCGCGGACCGAGCTGCAACCCCTGGAACCCGGCCTGCTGCAGGGCCAGCCGGTCGCGCGGCGACCAGCCGCCTTCCGGCCCGATCGCAATGACCACCCCGCCCGGCGCCGCCGACAGCGTGGACAGGCGGTGTTCGCCCTGCGGGTCCAGGGTCAGCTTCAGCGCGTCCGCAGGCATCGCCTGCGCCGCGTCCTGCAGGCTCTGCGGTGGTGCCACGCGCGGCACCCGGGCACGCCCGGACTGGCCACAGGCCGACACCACCACGCTGCGCCAGTGCGCCAGCCGCTTCTCCGCCCGTGTCGCATCCAGCTTGACCTCGGTGCGCTCGGCGTTGACCGGCACGATCGCCTGAACCCCCAGTTCGGTGGCCTTCTGCAGGATCAGGTCCATCTTCTCGCCACGCGCGATGCCCTGCAGCAGGGTGATCGACAGCGTCGATTCGTTGTCCAGCGCCTGCGCCCCGGTGACCTGCACGCGCGCGTCGCGCTTGCCTGCCTCCACCAGCGTGGCGCTGTAGTCATGGCCATCGCCATTGAACAGCACGCAGTGGTCGCCCTCGCGGAGGCGCATCACCCGCACCAGGTGGTTGGCCACGTCTTCGGGCAGCGACAGGGTCTGGCCCACGGCCAGCGGAAGGTCGACGTGGGAACGGGTCAGGCGCATGCAACAGCTTCCTCGATGGCAGCCAGGGTGGTCTGGGCCAGCAGGTCCAGGTGGTCGTCCTCCACGCAGTAGGGAGGCATCCAATACAGCACGTTGCCCAGCGGGCGCAGCACCACGCCATGCCGCAGCGCCGCGTTGTAGGCGCGCAGGCCGACCCGCGCGTCGGCAGGGAAGGGCGTGCGTTTGTCGCCGTTGCGGGTCAGCTCGAAGGCCACCACCATGCCCGCCTGGCGCACATCGGCCACATGCGGGTGGTCGGTGAACGGCGCGGACAGGGTGCGCATGACCTCGGCCGTGCTGCGGTTGCGCGCGATCACGTCTTCCGTGGCGAAGATATCCAGCGTGGCCAGCGCCGCCGCGCAGGCCAGCGGGTTGCCGGTATAGCTGTGCGAATGCAGGAAGGCGCGCTCACGGCTGTCGTCCAGGAACGCGTCGTACAGCGCCTGGGTGGCCAGCACCGCCGCCAGCGGCAGGAAGCCGCCGGTCAGGCCCTTGGACAGGCACAGCAGGTCCGGCATCACCCCGGCCTGTTCGCAGGCAAACAGCGTGCCGGTGCGGCCGAAGCCGGTGGCGATCTCATCGGCGATCAGGAACGCGCCGTTGGCATCGCACAGTTCGCGCGCCCGCTTCAGGTAGACCGGGTCGTGCACGCGCATGCCGCCGGCGCACTGCAGGCGCGGCTCCAGGATCACCGCACAGATCTCGCCCGGGTGCTGGTCGAACAGGTCGGCCAGGCGGTCGGCCGCTTCGTGCGCGCGCTGCGCCGCGCTCTGTCCGGGTTCGGCCAGGTAGGCATCGGGCGAGGGTGCGAACAGCGCCTCGGTCAGCAACGGCGCATAGACCCGCCGATACAGCGGGATGTCGCCCACCGACAAGGCGCCCAGGGTTTCGCCGTGGTAGCCGTTTTCCAGCGCCACGAAGCGGGTGCGGTGCGGTTCACCGCGGTTGCGGAAGTAGTGGAACGCCATCTTCAACGCCACTTCGACCCCGGCCGACCCGTTGTCGGCGTAGAACACCTTGGACAGCGGCGCGCGCCCGGCCTGGCGCGGCGCGATCGCCAACAGGCGCTCGGCCAGCCGTACCGCCGGTTCGTGGCTGAAACCGGCCAGCATCACCTGTTCCAGCTGGGTCGCCTGGCGCGCGATGGCGGCGCCGATGCGCGGCTCGGCGTGGCCGAACAGATTGGTCCACCAGCTGCTGACCGCATCCAGGTAGCGGTGGCCCGCGTGGTCGATCAGCCACGGCCCTTCACCCCGCGCAATCGGCACCAACGGCAAGGTGTCCGGGTGTTCGCGCATCTGCGTGCACGGGTGCCAGAGCACGGCCAGGTCGCGTTGCCGCCACTGGTCGGCCAGCGTGAGGGGGGCTGGGTCTGCTAGCATTTCGGGCTCATGGACACGTTTTCACCTGCCTGCATTCTATCGATCTCCAAGAGCCCGTTCGCATGACCCGTCGGTTGCCCACCATCCACCAGATCACGGACGAGGAAAGCGGGCCGTTCCAGCGCCAGCACCTGGACCTGGAATTCTCCAACGGCGAACGCCGCCGTTTCGAACGCCTGGTCAGCCGTGGCCACGGCGCCGTGGTGGTGGTGCCGATGCTGGACGATGAGACGGTCCTGCTGGTGCGTGAATACGCCGCTGGCGTGCATCGCTACGAGCTGGGCCTGGTCAAGGGCCGCATCGATGCGGGCGAGACCCCGGAACAGGCCGCCGACCGCGAACTGAAGGAAGAGGCCGGCTATGGGGCCCGGCGGGTGGACGTGCTGCGCGCGATGACCCTGGCGCCCACCTACATGAGCCATCAGTCCTGGCTGGTGGTGGCGCGCGACCTGTATCCCGAGCGCCTGGTCGGCGATGAGCCCGAAGAGCTGGAAGTGGTGCCGTGGAAGCTGGCCGACCTGGACCAGCTGATGCTGCGCGAGGATTTTTCCGAAGGACGCTCGCTGGCGGCGCTGTTCATCGCCCGGCAGTGGCTGGAACGCGGGGAATGATCAAACTCACCACCGCATTGCGCGAAACGGTGATCGCCATCGCCCAGGATGCCGCCGCGGCGATCATGGACGTGTACGCCCGCCCGTTCGATGTGGAGATCAAGTCCGACCGCAGCCCGCTGACCGCCGCCGACCTCGCGGCCAACCAGGTGATCCTGCGCGGACTCGGCCAGCTCACCCCGGACCTGCCGATCCTGTCCGAGGAATCGGCGCAGGTGCCCTGGGAGGTGCGTCGGCACTGGGGCGCCTACTGGCTGGTCGACCCGCTCGACGGCACCCGTGAGTTCGTCAAGCGCAACGACGAGTTCAGCGTCAACATCGCGCTGATCTACCAGGGCGCGCCCGCGTTCGGGGTGGTCCTGGCCCCGGTCAGCGGCGTGGCCTGGCACGCCATGCGCGGTGAACTGGCCTACCGCCGCGACGGCATCCACGATTCGGTGCTGCGCACCCGTACCCCCGCGCTGCCGCCGCTGCAGGTGGCCGCCAGCCGCTCGCACCGCAGCCCGCAGACCCAGGCGCTGCTTGACCGCATGGGCGAGATCGAGGTGGTGGCGCAGGGCTCGTCGCTGAAATTCTGTCGGCTCGCCGAGGGGACGCTGGACGTGTATCCGCGGCTGGGGCCCACGTCGGAATGGGACACCGCCGCCGGTCAGTGCGTGCTGCACGCCGCCGGCGGCGCGGTGCTTTCGGCCGCTACCGGCAAGCCGTTCCGCTACAACCGCCGCGAAACCCTGCTCAACGGTGACTTCATCGCCTTGGGCGATACCCAGCTGCCTTGGCGCAGCTGGCTGTCCGACTGACCGGAGCCCCGATGTCCGCACCTGCCGAACTCGACCGCCTGCTGGGCATCATGGCGCGCCTGCGCGATCCCCGCGACGGGTGCCCGTGGGACCTGCAGCAGGATTTCGCCAGCATCGCGCCGTACACCATCGAAGAAGCCTACGAAGTGGCCGATGCGATCGACCGCGGCGACCTCGACGATCTCTGCGACGAACTGGGCGACCTGCTGCTGCAGGTGGTGTTCCATGCGCAGATGGCCAGCGAGCAGGGCGCCTTCGGCTTTGCGGACGTGGCGCGCGCGATCAGCGACAAACTGCAGCGCCGGCATCCGCACGTGTTTGCGCAGGTCAAGGTCCAGGGGGCTGAAGACGTCAACAGCAACTGGGACGCGATCAAACGCCAGGAGCGTGCAGCCAAGGGCGATGCCGACGGTTCGGCGCTGGCCGGGATCTCACGCGGGCTGCCGGAATGGCAGCGTGCGCTGAAGCTGCAGGCACGCGCGGCGCGGGTCGGCTTCGATTGGCCGGGTCCGGCACCGGTGCTGGACAAGGTGCGGGAGGAGCTGGACGAGGTCGCCGCCGAGTTCGCCCGCGGCCCGGTGCAGGACAACCAGGCCCGGCTGCAGGAAGAACTGGGCGACCTGCTGTTCGTCTGCGCCAACCTGGCGCGGCATGCCCGGGTCGACGTGGGTGCCGCGCTGCGCCAGGCCAACCACAAATTCGAACGCCGCTTCCGCGCGATGGAAGCGCAGGCCGCCGCTGCCGGCCAGGGCATGGCCGAGCTCGACCTGGCGGCGCAGGAACGCCTCTGGGAGCAGGCCAAGGCCGCCGAAGGCACGCCGTGAAAACCCTGCTGCTGTTCGTGCTGACCGCGGTGGCCGAGATCGTCGGCTGCTACCTGCCGTGGCTGTGGCTGCGCCGCGACGGCAGTGCCTGGCTGCTGCTGCCGGCGGCCGCCAGCCTGGCCCTGTTCGCGTGGCTGCTGACCCTGCACCCGGCCGCCAGCGGGCGCGTCTATGCCGCGTACGGCGGTGTCTACATCGGCACGGCGCTGGCCTGGCTGTGGGTGGTCGACGGGATCCGCCCCGGCCGCTGGGACCTGCTTGGGGTGGGACTGTGCCTGGCCGGGATGGCGGTGATCATGTTCGCGCCACGGGCGGCCTGAGGCGGCAGCCCGCGCATTCGGCGGTATATTCGGGGTTACCCAGGGAAAGGAGTAGCCGATGTTTCCGACCGTGCTGTTTTCGTTGATTCTCGCCTTCGTGGCCGTGGTGATCCTGTTCAAGGCCGTGCGCATGGTGCCGCAGGGCTACGAATGGACGGTGGAGCGCTTCGGCCGCTACACCCACACCATGTCCCCCGGCCTGCACTTCCTGATTCCCATCGTGTACGGCGTTGGCCGCAAGGTGAACATGATGGAGCAGGTGCTGGACGTGCCCAGCCAGGAAGTGATCACCAAGGACAACGCCGCGGTGCGCGTGGACGGGGTGGTGTTCTTCCAGGTGCTCGATGCCTCCAAGGCCGCCTATGAGGTCGCCAACCTGGAAGTGGCGATGATCGCCCTGGTGCAGACCAACATCCGTACCGTGATCGGTTCGATGGACCTGGACGAATCGCTCAGCCAGCGTGAAGTGATCAACGCGCAGCTGCTCAGCGTGGTCGACCATGCCACCAATCCGTGGGGGGTGAAGGTCAACCGCATCGAGATCCGCGACATCCAGCCACCGCGCGACCTGCTGGATGCGATGGCGCGGCAGATGAAGGCCGAACGTGAAAAGCGCGCGCAGATCCTCGAAGCTGAAGGTTCGCGCCAGTCCGAGATCCTGCGCGCCGATGGTGAGAAGCAGGCCGCCGTGCTGGAAGCCGAAGGCCGCAAGGAAGCCGCGTTCCGCGACGCCGAGGCGCGCGAGCGCCTGGCCGAGGCCGAAGCCAAGGCCACTGAAATGGTGTCCGAGGCGATCTCCAAGGGGGATGTGCAGGCCATCAATTACTTCATCGCGCAGAAGTACGTGGAAGCGTTCAAGGAACTGGCGACCTCGCCCAACCAGAAGCTGGTGCTGATGCCGATGGAGGCCAGCGGCGTGATCGGGTCCATCGCCGGCGTGGCCGAACTGGCCAAGGAGGCATTCGCCCGGCAGGAAGAGAAGAAGACCACGCGCGCGGTGCCGCCGCGCATCGGAGGCTGAGATGCGCTGGGAAGTGGTCGGGTGGGGCGCGCTGGCGCTGGTGCTGTTCGCCGCCGAAGCGCTGGCACCGGGCGCGTTCATGCTGTGGATCGGCATCGGCGCGGCCGCGGTGTTCGTGCTGGTGGCCGTGTTCGCCGACATTCCGCTGCTGTGGCAGGTGGTGGCGTTCGTACTGCTCAGCGTGGTCTCGATCCAGTGCTACCGGCAGTGGGGGCGCAGACGTGCGCGGGAATCCGACGCACCCCTGTTGAACCGCCGCGCCGAGCAGCTGGTCGGCCGGGTGGTGGCGCTGGACCAGCCGATCGTGGCCGGCACCGGCCGCGCCAAGGTCGATGATGCGTTCTGGGTGGTGGCCGGGCCGGACCTGCCGGCTGGCACGCCGGTGCGCGTGGTGGCCGTGGATGGCATGACGCTCAAAGTGCAACAGGCCTGATCGCGCACCCACGGGGGATGGCGCACCGCCGCAGGCGTTGACGGAGCGGTTCTGGGATAATGACGACCTGCATTTTCATCCCCCGGATTGTGGTCATGACCCAGAAGACGCTACTCAACGATACCCACCGCGCGCTCGGCGCCAAGATGGTCGATTTCGGCGGTTGGGACATGCCCATCCACTATGGTTCGCAGCTGGACGAGCACCACCTGGTCCGCGCCGATGCGGGCATGTTCGATGTGAGCCACATGACCGTGGTCGACCTGCGCGGCGCGCAGGTGCGCCCGTTCCTGCGCCGCCTGCTGGCCAACTCGGTGGACAAGCTGAAGGTGCCGGGCAAGGCCCTGTACTCCTGCATGCTCAACGCGCAGGGCGGGGTGATCGACGACCTGATCGTCTACTACCTGGCCGACGACTTCTTCCGCATGGTGGTCAACGCCTCCACCCGTGAGAAGGACCTGGCCTGGATCCGCGAGCAGGCCGCGGCTTTCGAGGTGCAGGTAACCGAACGCGAGGACCTGGCGATCATCGCCGTGCAGGGGCCGACCGCGCGCGAAAAGGTCATCGGCCTGGTCGCCGAACGCGACCGCGCCGCGCTGCAGAAGCTGGGCCGTTTCGCCGCCGTGGACGCCACCGCCGCCAGCGGCGCGCCGCTGTTCGTTGCCCGTACCGGATACACCGGCGAAGACGGCTTCGAGATCCTCGTCGGCCAGGACCAGGTGGTCGCGTTCTGGAATGCCCTGGCGTCGGCCGGCGTGCGCCCGGCCGGGCTGGGCGCGCGCGACACGTTGCGCCTGGAGGCCGGCATGAACCTGTATGGCCAGGACATGGATGAGGCGATCAGCCCGTTCGAAGCGGCGCTGGCGTGGACCGTGGCACTGGACGAAGGTCGCGACTTCATCGGCCGTGACGTGCTCGAGGCGCAGAAGGCGGCCGGCGACGCGCGCCAGATGATCGGCCTGGTGATGGACGAGAAGGGCGTGCTGCGCCATGGCCAGGCGGTGACCACCGCCGGCGGCACCGGCGAGATCCTGTCGGGCACGTTCTCGCCGACGCTGGGCAAGGGCATCGCCTTCGCCCGCGTGCCGGGTGGCGAGCTCGGCCAGGTGCACGTGGACATTCGTGGCCGGCAGGTGCCGGTGCGCGTGGTGAAGTTCCCGTTCGTGCGCGAAGGCCAGGCGCAGCCCGGCGTGCTGGGCGAACGCTGAGCACCGGTTGTTTTACACTACCCCCGTTTTCTGACCCCCCTGAAATTCTTCGGAGCAGTCCCATGAGCGAGATCCCCGGCGACCTCAAATTCCTCAAGTCCCACGAGTGGGCGCGCGTTGAAGGCAACGGCCGCGTCACCGTCGGCATTTCCGACCACGCCCAGGGCCTGCTCGGCGACCTGGTGTACGTCGAGCTGCCCGAAGTCGGCGCCGAAGCGAAAGCCGGCGAGGCGATCGCGGTGGTCGAGTCGGTCAAGGCCGCCTCGGACGTGTACAGCCCGATCACCGGCACGGTGGTCGAGGTCAACAGCGCGCTGGCGGACAAGCCGGAAACCATCAATGAAGATGCCTACGGTGACGGCTGGCTGTATGTGGTCGAGCTGTCCAACAAGGACGAGTTGAACGACCTGCTGGAGCCGGACGACTACGCCGAAACGCTGGACGACGAGGACAACTGATCCTCGCCAGCCTGGAACAGAAACGGTCGCCCGGTGCGGCCGTTTTTTTTTGCCGGGTGCCCGGCAGCCGCCAAAAAGTTTGCGCAGTTGCGCGAATCCGGACGCAAAAAGCGTTGCCGGATGTGAAAAGTTTTCGCCCCCGTTTTGCCACAGTGCGGGAAGCGTCGGCGCGCCCATCGCCGCGCGGGCCGCGTGACCGTGCCGGCGCACGCTGTTCGAATGCGCGCTGAGCGAAAGTGCTTCTTTTAAGTGCTTTTCTTTCAACGCATCTGCGGCCGCGTGGATGCATGCGCGCGTTCGAAGCGGCATGGCGGGGCGCTGCAGGGTGCTTGGCGAGGCCGCGCGCGAGGCGCGTCGGGCACCCGCCATGTGAAAATTTTCAGCGGGGGTTGTTGACAGTGAAAAAAAGCGTGATTAGGTTTCGCCCAGCAGACCTTGCCTGCGAAACGAGCCAACCGAATCGACATCCAGTCGCGAAGCACAACCAGATCATCCACCGCGCGTCCGAGGACGGTGGAGTCGGGTTCGCTTCCTCCGGTGAAATGCAAGCTCACCCCCCATTCGATATCTGCCTGGCATCCACTGGCCGGTATCCCCGTATCCGTCACGACGCGCATGACGCGACGGCGGTCCCCGCAGGCAGTAACCGCGGGTTTGCTTTACCTGGGCGTTTCAACTCCATAGATCACTGACGAGGAGCCATCCCATGGCAACCAAGAAAGCTGCGAAGAAAAAGCCGGCCGCGAAAAAGGCCGTAAAGAAGGTCGCCAAGAAGGCGGCTGCCAAGAAGGCCGTGAAGAAGGTAGCCAAGAAGGCGGCTGCCAAGAAGACGGTAAAGAAGGCAGCCAAGAAGGCGACTGCCCGCAAGGCAGTGAAGAAGACGGCAAAGAAGGCGGTCCGCAAGGTCGCCAAGAAGGCCGCCGCCAAGAAGACCGCGAAGAAGGCAGTGAAGAAGACGGCGAAGAAGGCAGTCCGCAAGACCGCCAAGAAGGCCGCCGCCAAGAAGACCGCCAAGAAGGCCGTCCGCAAGGTAGCCAAGAAGGCCGCTGCCAAGAAGACCGCCAAGAAGGCCACCCGCAAGGTAGCCAAGAAGGCCACCGCCAAGAAGGCAACCGCGCGCAAGCCAGCCGCCAAGAAGGCGTCGGCGAAGAAGGCGGTGAAGAAGGTCGCCAAGCGCAAGCCGGCGGTCCGCAAGAAGAAGGCTGCAGCAGTCGCCCTGCCGGCAACCCCGGCACCGCTGATCTGATCGATTCCCGATAGCCGTACCTGAAACCCCTTCCCGGCGCCCAGCGGGAGGGGGTTTTTTTTTGCTGCGCAAAAAAAATCCCCCTCCCGCGAGGGATCAACGAACGTTGATCCCGACGGTAGCGCCGACTGTCAGTCGGCCCAGGCGGTATCGGGAGCCGGCCAGCGGCCGGCACTACAAAAAAAGGGCGACCCGTAGGCCGCCCTGTACCGGATGCGATATACCTCGCTGCCGCTTACCGCGGCGAAGCCACCGCGCGATCCGACGACACGCCCTTGCGCTTGGCCGGGCTGCTGTCTTCGGTCATCAGGTTGTCGCTGCCGAAGTCGGTGTCCACGTCGAGCCAGCGCTGCGCGGGCAGGCCCATCGCCGCATCCAGCACGGTGGGCAGCAGGCCGCTGGGCAGGCTGCTTTCGCCGTTCCACAGGATGGCGATGCCAAGGTCGCGCTCGGGCACCAGCGCCACCAGGCCACGGTAGCCCTGCACGGCGCCGGCATGGAAGACCACCTCATGCCCGGCGTAGTCAAAGTTGCGCCAGCCCAGTGCATAGCCGGCCGAATGCAGGCGCTGGCGGCGCCAGCCCGAACGCATTTCCCCCGGCGTGTTGACCAGGGTGGAATGCAGGGTCGCCAGCAGCGGGGCCGGCAGCACGTCGGGGCGGTGCCCGGTATGCGCGAGCAGCCACTGCGCCATGTCGCTGGCACTGGCGTTGACACCGGCGGCAGGCGCAAGGCGGTAATAGGTGGGCTTGGGGGTCAGCGACACCCAGCCGTTGCGGCTGCGCACGTGGGGACGTGCCCAGCGCGAGCTGGCCTGGATACCGGCCAGGCCCATGCTGGCGTCGTCCATGCCCAGCGGCTTGAACAGGCGCCGTTCCACCGACTGCTCGTAGAAACTGCCGGAGGCGGCATAGACCACGTCGCCGATCAGGCTGAAGGCCACGTTCTGGTACGCATAGCAGTCGCCCGGCAGGCACTTGAGCGAGGTGGCGGCCAGCTTGTGGGTCAGCGTGTAGTACTCGGCGTTGGCTTCCACGTCGCGGTCGTAGGCGTTGTACGGCAGGCCGACGCGGTGGCTGAGCACGTCGGCCACGGTCAGCCGGTCGGTGGCTTCCGGGCTGTTGAGCTGGAAGCCGGGCACGTAGTCGGTGACCTTGCTGTCCCAGCGCAGCGTGCCGTCGTTGACCAGCAGGCCGGCCATGGTGCCGGCAAACGCCTTGGACAGCGACGCCAGGCGGAACACGGTGTGCGCGTCGACCATCTGCGGGTTGTTGACGTCGGTAACGCCGTAGCCGCGCGCGCTGAGCACGCGGCCGCCCTGCACGATGGCCACGGCCATGCCGGGCACGCGTTCGCCATAGGTCAACTGCTGCGCCATCGATTCGATGTTGGCCACGTTGAACCCGGCAGCCGGCGGCAGCACCTTGGGATTGGCCGGGGTGGCGCGGTAGGCGGCAGGCTGGGTGTGCGCGATGGCAGGCGCGGCGCTGTTCTCGATGTTGACCGGGAACGCGGCCGGTGTCGCGCTCGGGGTCTGGGCGGTGGAGGACATGGCGATGGGCATCAGCATGCCCAACAACCCGGTGGCCGCCGAACGGATCGGCCGGCGCCTGCTGTTCTGATTCATCGTGTGGGACCTGTGCGCGCTGCGTGGGCCGATTCTAGCGCCGCTTTTCGTGATTGCACAAACAGAGCGAAGATGAATGCGTATCGCATTGAAAAGGCCCGGTTTTTGCAGGGGACGGGCGGGGCCATGTGAGGGCCTGTTCAGGTACCGCGCAGCCACGCCGCAGCGCGCTCGGCGATCATCAGGGTGGGGGCATTGGTGTTGCCGCTGACCAGGCGCGGCATCACCGACGCATCGACCACGCGCAGGCCGCGGATGCCCTGCACGCGCAGTTCCGGATCGACCACGGCATCGGCATGCTGCCCCATCGCGCAGGTGCCGACCGGGTGATAGATGGTTTCGGCTTTGGCGCGGATGAACGCCTCCAGCGCGGTGTCGTCCAGCTCCCGCTGGGCCGGGAAGAGGGGAGCGCGGCGCCAGCGGTCGAACCCGGGTTGGTCCAGGATCTGCTGCGACATGCGCACGCACTGCTTCATCATGGCCATGTCATGGCCGTCGGCGTCACTGAGGTAGTTGGCCTCGATCCGGGGCGGCGATGTCGGATCGGCATCGCGCAGCTGGATGCGCCCCCGGCTGCGTGGGTGCAGCGCGCAGGCATGCAGGGTGTAGCCGTCGCCGGGCAGGCGATGGCGGCCGTGGTCGTCGAGCATGGCAGGCACGAAGTGGAACTGCACGTCGGCACCGGCGTCGCGCGCCAGCGGCGAGCGGGCGAAGCCGCCGGCCTCGGCGATGTTGCTGGTCCCGGCGCCGCGGCGGCCGCGCAGGAAGTAGTCGAAGGCGATCCGGGCCTGGTTGCTGCGGTCGTAGCTGATGCCGGGGTGGGTGTGCACCAGGGTGCAGATGTCCAGGTGGTCCTGCAGGTTGCCGCCGACGCCGGGCAGGTCGACGCGGGTGCTGATGCCATGGGCGCGCAGCTGCCGCTGCGGGCCGATCCCGGACAGGAGCAGCAGGTGCGGGGAATGGATCGCGCCGGCGCTGAGGATGACCTCGCACGCGGCCTGCGCGTGCCGGTGTACGCCGCGGTGATGGTAATAGACGCCGGTGGCGGTATCGCCGTGGAAGCCCAGGGTGCGCGCGCGGGCATCGGTCAGTACGGTCAGGTTGCCGCGCCCACGCGCGGGCCGCAGGTAGGCGCTGGCGCTGGAGCAGCGCACCCCATCGCGCTGGGTCACCTGGTACAGGCCGACGCCAAGCTGGTCGGGCCCGTTGAAGTCGTCGTTGCGCGGGTGGCCGGCCTGCACGGCAGCGTCCAGGAAGGCGTCGGAGAGCGGATTGTGGTGGCGCAGGTCAGACACCGACAGCGGCCCGGCGTCGCCGTGCCAGGGGCTGGCGCCGCGGCTGTTGGCTTCGCTGTGCAGGAACCAGGGCAGCACGTGCGACCAGTCCCAACCGGTGGCGCCGGCGGCGGCCCAGCCGTCGTAGTCGGCCGCCACGCCTCGGACGTAGCACATGGCGTTGATGGCGCTGGAGCCGCCGAGCACCTTGCCGCGTGGCCACCACAGTCGCCGGCCATCGAGTGCCGGCTCCGGTTCGGTGTAGAGGTTCCAGTTGATGCGGTGGTTGTGGACCAGCCGGGCCAGGCCGGCCGGCATGTGGATGAAGGGGTTGCGGTCGCGCGGGCCGGCTTCGAGCAGCAGCACGCGGCAGTGCGGGTCGGCGCTGAGCCGGTTGGCCAGCACGCAGCCGGCCGAGCCGGCGCCGACGATGATGTAGTCGTACATGTCCGTTCCCCAACGGTGATGGTACGAGCATAAGGCAGTCGCCCCCTAGCGATGTTGCGGTGCATCGTTTACCGTGCGCGCTTTGCTGCCCGGAATCGCCACGATGCTGCCGCTGCCACGCCGCCTGTGCGGGACCTGCGCGCCATGAACGCCCCGGACCCGAGCGCGCCCGCGCAGCCCGGCCTGCGCGCGGCGCTGCGCCAGTCGCCGCCGCTGTTCTGGGCCTGCGTGTATTTCTTCTGCCTGCTCAGCGGCTATTACGTGCTGCGCCCGGTGCGCGAGGCGATGGCGGCGTCGGCGGACCTGCAGACGGTGTTCCCGCCGGCGCTGATCGCGTGGTTCGATGGCCATGGCATCGCGCTGCAGGACTTCGTGCTGCAGGTGCTGTTCACGTGCGTGTTCGTGATCATGGTGGTGCTGCAGCCGCTGTACGGGGCGCTGGTGAGCCGTTACCCGCGCCGGGTGTTCCTGCCGGCGGTGTACGGCTTCTTCATCGTGACGCTGCTGGGCTTCTATCTGCTGTTCGACAGCGGGGTGCCGGGGCGGGGGATGCTGTTCTTCTTCTGGACCACGGTGTTCAACCTGTTCGCGGTGGCGGTGTTCTGGAGCTTCATGGCCGACGTGTTCTCGAACGTGCAGGCGCGGGCGTTCTACGGTTACATCGGGGCGGCGGGTACGATCGGCGCGTTCCTGGGCCCGACGCTGACCTCGACGCTGGTGCAGCGGGTGGGCATCGCCAACCTGATGCTGGTGTCGGCCGGCTTCCTCAGCGTGTGCCTGTTCTGCATCTGGCGGCTGCGCTTGTGGGCGGTGGCCCGGGAGCAGGAGCTGCAGCTGGCCTCGGGCGAGGCGCCGATGGGCGGCGGGGTGCTGGACGGCCTGAAGCTGATCGCGCGCGAGCCGCTGCTGCGCTGGCTGGCAGTGATGGTGGTGTTCGGGGTGGGCATCGGCACGCTGCTGTACAACGAGCAGGCCTCCATCGTGCGCCGGCTGTACACGGACCCGGCGGCGAGCACCGCGTTCTATTCGCGGATCGACCTGGCGATCAACGCGCTGACGCTGATCCTGCAGCTGGGCGTGACCCGCTGGCTGCTGTCGCGCTTCGGCATCGCGCCGGCGCTGCTGATCCCGGGGTTTGCGATCATCATCGGCTTCTCGGTGCTGGCCGCCTCGCCCCTTCCGATGCTGGTGGCGGTGGTGCAGGTGATGACGCGGGCCAGCGAGTTCTCGCTGGCCAAGCCGGCCCGCGAGACGATCTTCACCCGCGTGGACCGGCAGTGGCGCTACAAGGCGGGCGCGGCCATCGACACGGTGGTGTACCGCGGTGGCGACCTGACCTTCGCATGGGTGCACAAGGGGCTGTCGCTGTTCGGCTCGCATGCGGTGTTCGCCGGCGGGCTGGTGGTGGCGGGGATCATGACGGCGGCGGCGTTCGGGCTGCTGCGCGAAGAAAAGAAGCTGCCGGTCGAGCGGCCGGAGTAAGCTGTTTCCAATTCGTTCGAGGTTTGCGCATGTACTGGACCGCACTGATCCTGACCCTGGTGGTCGCGCTGTTGCACGTGTACTTCCTGGTCCTGGAAATGTTCCTGTGGACGCGCCCGCTGGGCCTGAAGACGTTCCGCAACACGCCGGAGAAGGCGGAGACCACGCGCGTGCTGGCGGCCAACCAGGGCCTCTACAACGGCTTCCTGGCCGCGGGCCTGTTCTGGGGCCTGTTCGACCACCTGCCGATGCTGGTGAACTTCATGCTGGGCTGCGTGATCGTGGCGGGCGTGTACGGCGCCTACAGCGTCAACAAGCGCATCTTCGTCATCCAGGCCCTCCCGGCCATCCTCGCGGTCATCGCCTGGCAGTTCGTCCCGGCCTGACTCGCCCTGCGGTAGGTACCGACCGTTGGTCGGTGCGATGTTCGCGGAGAGCCAACAGCCGAGGCCTGCGAACGTGCTCGCGCTGGGCCGGCGGGTGTGGGTTTGCGGGACACGCCGTGAATCCATCCGTGGAGGCTTGTAGAAAACATCCATGTTTTCTACAGTCCCGCAAACCCACCCCCGCCGACCCTCCACAGTGTGTTGGTGGCCAAGGAAGATCAATGGCCGCCCCGATCTTTTTTCATGCGTTACTGGGCGTTGGTGCGTTCCGTGCATTCGTTCGGGAACCTGACCTGCCAGCGGCACCATGTAGAGCCACGCCCTGCGTGGCTGATTTTTGCTTCCGCACGCGACCCACTGTCGGGGGCGGCCGGCGGGTTGCCCCCGGAGGGACGCTAGAAAACATGGATGTTTTCTAGCAGCCTACAAGGACGTACTTGCGGCGTGTCCCGGAGCGGGGCTGCCCGACGGCCGCCCCTGCTCGTAAGAACTGAAACGCTGCTCTTCGCGAGAATCAACCGCGCTTGACCGGCGACACCCACATATCGATCCGCGCTTCGAACACCATCGTTCCGGCGGTATCACGCACCTGCACGTTCACCGGCAGCGCATAGCCCGCTTCGGCACTGACAATCGCCTGCGCAGGCGTGGCGACTGCATGCTGGGTGCCGGTCGCCTTGGCGAGGTACTTCACCTCCATGCCCTTGGGTATCCAGCGCATGCCCTTGGGCAGCGAGGCATCGACCATCAGGCCGGCGGTGAGCTCGGCCAGGTTGCACAGCGCGATCGCGTGGACGGTGCCGATGTGGTTGGTGACCCGGCGCCGGTGCGCGATGCGGCCTTCGCAGCGGCCCGGCTCGAGCATGGTGATGCGCGGGGCGATGCTGGCGAAATAGGGCGCCTTGAAGCAGACCGCGCGCGAGAACAGCCATTGGCCGGACGGCCAGCGCTGCATGCGGCGGTAGAGGGTCAAGAGGGGGGCGGACATCAGGAGGTCTCCTGGAATACGGCAGGGGCAATGAAAAACGGCGGACCGAAGTCCGCCGTTGTGAGCTACATCGAGGCTGGCGTTACGCCGCTTCCTGCGACTGCGCGTCCTTGCGTTCGCGGTCGTAGTAGCTGGCCGAACGCAGTTCGTGCGGCTCGAAGTCGTCCACCGTGATGGTGTCCATGGTCAGCGTGCGCAGCTCTTCCAGCAGCGTGCGCTCGTCCTGGGTGATCACCCCTTCAGCCACCGCTTCGTCCAGCTGTGCGTTGAAGTCCAGTGCTTCGATGCCCTTGGTCTTGAGCGCCTTGATGAACTTGCGCTCCACCGGCTCGGCCATGATCGCCTTGGACAGGTAGCTGTTGATGCGGCCACCCGGGTTGTTCTCGCACGGGGTCAGGAACACGCCACTGGCCAGGCGGTCGCGCGCTTCGTTGGGCGCCATCAGCAGCGCCGCCACGCGGTGGCCCAGGCGGTCGCCCGGGGCTTCGGCGCGGCGGCCGAACGGGAAGATCAGCAGCCACATCAGCCAGCCGATCGGACGGATCGGGAAGTTGCGCAGCGCCGCCGAGAGCGATTCCTCGATCTTGTGCACGCTGTCATGGAACGCCCAGGCCAGCAGCGGCTGGTCGGCCACCGGGGCGCCTTCGTCGTGGTAGCGCTTGAGCATGGCGCTGGTCATGTACACATGGCTCAGCACGTCGCCCAGGCGGCCCGACAGCGACTCCTTGAACTTCAGCTTGCCGCCGAGGGTCATCATCGAGATGTCGGCCATCAGCGCCAGGTTGGCCGAATAGCGGTCCAGCTTGCGGAAGTAGCGGCGGGTGTAGGCATCGCCCGGGGCGGCGCCGAAACGCGCGCCGGTCAGGCCCAGCCAGAACGAACGCACCGCGTTGGAGATGCCGAAGCGGATGTGCCCGAACAGGCTGCGGTCGAAAGCCTGCAGGCCGGCCTTGGTGTCCGGATCCTGCGCCGCCTTCATTTCCTGCAGCACCCACGGGTGGCAGAGGATCGCACCCTGGCCGAAGATCAGCAGGCTGCGGGTCATGATGTTGGCGCCTTCCACCGTGATCGCGATCGGCGCGGCCTGCCAGCTGCGGCCGGCGAAGTTGCGCGGCCCCAGGATGATGCCCTTGCCGCCGATCACGTCCATCACGTCCGAGATCACTTCGCGGCTCATGGTGGTGCAGTGGTACTTGGCAATGGCCGACGGCACCGACGGCACGTCGCCGCGGTCCACCGCCGCCGCGGTGGCCTGGCACAGCGCGCTGATCGCATAGGCCTTGCCGCCGATGCGGGCCAGCGCCTCTTCCACGCCTTCGAAGCGGCCGACCGACAGGCCGAACTGCTTGCGGATGCGCGCGTAGGCACCGGTGACCACCGCGCCAGCCTTGGCACCGCCACTGGCGGTGGAGGGCAGGGTGATCGAGCGGCCCACGGCCAGGCATTCGTTGAGCATGTTCCAGCCCTTGCCGGCCTTCTCGGCACCGCCGATCAGCTGGGTGAGCGGAATGAAGACATCCTTGCCGCGGATCGGACCGTTCTGGAAGGTCGAGTTCAACGGGAAGTGGCGACGGCCGATCTCGACGCCGGCGGTGTCGCGCGGCAGCAGGCCCAGGGTGATGCCGATGTCGCGGGTCGGGCCGATCAGGCCGTCCGGGTCGTACATGCGGAACGCCATGCCGATCAGCGTCGCGACCGGGGCCAGGGTGATGTAGCGCTTGTCGAAGGTGAGCTTGACGCCGAGCACCTGCTCGCCGTTCCACTCGCCCCTGCAGACGATGCCGTAATCGGGAATCGAGGTCGCGTCCGAACCAGCGAACGGACCAGTCAGGCCGAAGCACGGCACTTCACGGCCGTCGGCCAGGCGCGGCAGGTACTGGTCCTTCTGTTCCTGGGTGCCGTAGTGCACCAGCAGTTCGCCCGGGCCCAGCGAGTTGGGCACGCCAACGGTGGAGCTGACCACGCTCGACACCGACGCCAGCTTCTGGATCACCTTGTGGTGGGCCAGCGCGCTGAAGCCCAGGCCGCCATATTCCTTCGGGATGATCATGCCGAAGAACTTGTTCTTCTTGATGAACGCCCACAGCTCCGGCGGCAGATCGGCGTAGACGTGGGTGATCTCCCAGTCGTTGACCATCGCGCACAGTTCTTCCACCGGACCGTCCAGGAAGGCCTGTTCTTCGGCGGTGAGCTGCGGCTTGGGGTAGTTGAGTAGCTTGTTCCAGTCCGGGTCGCCGGTGAACAGCTCACCTTCGAACCCGACCGAACCGGTTTCCAGCGCGATGCGCTCGGTCTGCGACAGCGGCGGCAGCACCTTGCGGAACACCTTCATCATCGGCGCGGTCAGCAGCGGCTTGCGGATGAACGGCAGCAGCAGCGGCACGGCGATGACGGCGACGATCGCCGCAGCCACGATGGTGGCGGTCTGGTTGACATAGGGGACGAACCAGCAGGCCGCCAGCAGCACCAGGCTGACGAGCGTCCAGGTGATCAGCCGCATCCGGTGGTAGGCGACGATGGCGCCTGCCAGCAGGATGGCGAGGAAGGGAACGACATAGCTCATGAGCGTGCTCCGGTGACGTGCTCGGTTGTGGCGGACAGTGCCACGGCGGAGGCCGAGGGCAACACGTCCAGATAGTCCAACACAGTAGCGGTAAAGGCGTTGTTGTCGTCGCCGGCGACCATGTGGGTGGCCTCCGGCAACTGCACGTGGCGTGCATGCGGCACCAACGCCAGGAATTCGGCCACCGTCTGTGGGGTGACCAGGGTGCTGCGTCCGCCGCTGACCAGCAGCACCGGGCATTTCACCTGGCGCGCTGCGTCTGCAAGCGCGTCCTGGTGCTGTTCGCTGTCGCGCGCCAGTTCGGCCACCAGCCGCGGGTCCCAATGCCAGCGCCAGCGGCCGTGGCCGTCTTCGCGCAGCAGCGCGCGCAGCGCGTCCTCGGACTTGCGTGGACGGTGCGGCAGGTAGGCCGAGATCACATCGGCGGCCTGTTCCAGCGTCGCGAACCCTTCCGGGTGCGCGGACATGAACTGCAGGATCTTTTCGACCCCGGCGGTATCCCAGCGCGGGGTGATGTCCACCAGCACCATGGCCGAGAACAGCCCCGGCCAGCGCGCTTCGGCCAGCAGGCCGAACAGCCCGCCCATCGAGGCGGCGACCAGCACCGGTGGCTGCGGCTGTTCGCCGGCCAGCACGATCAGGTCGTCGGCAAACTGTTCGCCGTGATAGGGCAGGGCGGCCGGATTCCAGTCCGAATCGCCGTGGCCGCGTGCGTCGTAGGCCAGGGTCTGGTACCCGGCGGCCTGCAGCGCCTGTGCGGTCGCCGTCCAGGCATGCCGGGTCTGGCCGAAACCATGGGCGAACAGCACGGTGCCGCGGCGACCGGGGTCGCTGCGGGTGGCCGCCAGCACGGTGTCGTGGGCGGCGGTCAGGCGGAGGGTGGGCGTTACCATACCGGCTAGTATGGACCTGCCTTTGGGCGTGTCAATACCGGTAGGTATGGTGGACCGATCAATTCCACACAAACCGACCCCGGCGTATGGTTAAATCATCAGCATGAATGAACCCGAAGCTACTGCCGGCGAGCCGAGAGCCGGTCGCAACAGCCGCCTGAGCGCGGAAGACTGGGCCCAGGCCGCCCTGGACCTGATCGCTGAACAAGGTGTGGGGGCCGTGGCGGTGGAGCCGCTGGCGCGGCGGCTGGGGGTGACCAAGGGCAGTTTCTACTGGCACTTCCCCTCGCGCGATGCACTGCTGCAGGCGGCGCTTGAGCGCTGGGAACTGTTCGAACAGGAACAGGTATTCGGCAGCCTGGAAGATGTGCCTGATCCCAGGGCGCGCCTGCGCCAGTTGTTCCAGGTCGTGGCGCACGAAGTGCAGCCGCACATCATCTACAGCGAACTGCTCAAGGCGCTGGACCACCCGATGGTGCGGCCGGTGATCGATCGCGTTTCGCACCGCCGTCTGGAGTACCTGGTGGCCTCGTTCCGCCAGGCCGGGTTGAGCCGCACCGACGCGCAGCATCGCGCGCGGCTGGCCTATGCGGCGTACGTGGGCTTCCTGCAGCTGTCGCTGCAGCTGCAGCAGCCCAAGCCGGCGCGCGAGGATTTCGAAGCGTATGTGGAGCACGTGATCGAGACCCTGATCCCGATCGGGTGAAGTGCACTGTCATGCACGGAAAAAGCCGCGAAAGCGGCTTTTTTTGTGTCTGCGCCATCGGCGCGCGACAGCGTATCGCGCAAAAAACAACGGCCCCTTTCGGGGCCGTTGCTGCATCAGGTACCGATCAGTGGATCGATCAGAACTTCTGCTTGTACTGCATGTAGTAGAAGCGGCCCGGCAGGTCGTACTGCGGGTCGAACATGTTGTACGCAACCACGTACGAGGTCGGCGGCTGCTTGTCCCACACGTTGTTCACGCCCAGCATGACGGTGCCGTTCCACGGGGTGTTGTAGCGGAACTGGATGTCATGGTAGGTGGTCGCGCCGATGTAGTTGGTGCCATTGGCGCCGTCGGAGCAGTAAGCGAACGCCACCGGATCTTCTTCGGCGTCGAACGGGCACTGTTCGGTCAGGCCGGACTTGTAACGCAGGCCGTAGTTGACGCCGAAGTCCTTGAAGCTCCAGTCGACGTACAGATTGCCGCGG
Source organism: Stenotrophomonas sp. NPDC077420 (assembly GCF_044543385.1). Lineage (NCBI taxonomy): Bacteria > Pseudomonadati > Pseudomonadota > Gammaproteobacteria > Lysobacterales > Lysobacteraceae > Stenotrophomonas > Stenotrophomonas sp. NPDC077420. The sequence continues at coordinate 82,740 of NZ_JBITVZ010000016.1, read as the reverse complement.
ATGCGCCAGTACGGATCCTGGTTCAGGTAGTTACCCTGCAGGCCGTCCGCGGTCGCGTCGGCGGTTGCCTTCTGCTCCCACTTGCTCAGGTAGGTGGCATCCAGGTTGATGCTGAACTGACCGATGCTGGTTTCCGGCAGGCGGTAAGCAACGCCCAGGTCCCAGCCTTCAACGTCGTACGACGCCAGGTTCAGCAGCGGCATGCGCACGCCGGTGATGGCGTAGTTCTGCGTCGCGGTGCCGTAGGTCGGATCACGGGTGATCAGACCGCAGTACAGCGCCTGCTGCTGCGGCGAACCGGTGTAGCAGAAGTTCACGATGTCCTGGATGTCCGGACGGGTGATCGCGTCTTCGATTTCGATCTGCCACCAGTCCAGGGTGACGTTCAGGCCGGTCACGAAGCTCGGGCTCCACACCAGGCCCAGCGTCTTGCTGGTCGAGGTTTCCGGCTTCAGATCCGTGTTGGAGGTCCAGGTGAACGGTTCCGGCGCCTGGCGCGGGCCGCTGCCACCACCCGGCTGGACGAAGCCGGCCGGCACGCCTTCGGCGGCGCACTGCGCGGCAACGGCGCCAACGCGGCGGCCGCTGTGGGTCGAGCAGGGATCGACGAAGGTTTCGAACGAGTCGGCATCACCGGCGAACAGATCGTTGATGCTCGGCGCACGGAAGCCTTCGGACCAGTTACCACGCACCATCAGGTCGTCGATCGGCTTCCAGCGGAACCCGAACTTGTTGTTGGTGGTGTTGCCGAAGTTGCTGTACTTGGAGTAACGCGTAGCAGCGCTGAAGTCGAGCAGCTTGGCACCCGGCAGGTCAGCCAGGACCGGGATCGACAGTTCCAGGTAGAACTCGTCCAGGTCGTAGGAGCCCTTGGTCGGCTTGGCGCCATTGCCGGTGCTCAGGCCCGAGGCGATGAAGGCGTCCGGGTCGAACTGGCCGCTCTCCTTGCGGTACTCGTAACCGGCTGCGAAGGCCAGGTCACCTGCCGGCAGCGGAACGATGGTGCCGGAGATGTTGGCGTAGTAGCCCTTCGACTCGAGGGTCGAGGAGTCATGCGCGGTGAACGCGGTGTAGTCGATCGCGGCCTGCGAGATCGAACCTTCCGGGCCCAGCGGGTTGACCGGCACGCAGCCGTCGATCACGGCACCGGCGGCGGTGAAGCAGGTCGGAACGCCATTCACCAGGCGCGACGGGCCGTAGGCCGCCGCCAGGTTGGAACGGTTGAACAGGCCGTAGGTCAGCACGTTCTCGTCGGTCTTGTCGTAACGGTAACCGGCATCCCAATCGAAGGTGCGGTCAGCGAATTCGAAGAAGCCTTCGAAGCCACCGTAGAAGTGCCAGTTCTTGACGTTCTGGTTGAACGAACGACCGCCACTCTCGTTGAAACGACGGTTGACGCCGGTCAGGGCGACGCCGTACGGGTTGTACATGCTGGCCGCGCTGAGCGTCTGGTTGGTGACCGGCATGGCCGCCAGCAGCTGCTCGGACTTACGCTCGTTGTACAGGGCCTCGGTCTTGAACGTCACGTTGTCGGTGATGTTGTAGGAACCGCTGGCGAACAGCGAGGTGCGCTCCTGCGGGGTCAACAGGAAGTTGTCCGGCGAGCTGTTGTAGCCGTGGATGTCCGAATTGAACAGCGTTTCCACGCCGTCGACGATCACGTAGCGATTGCCGTTGCGGATGTACGAACCCGGCAGGCCCGTGGTGCTCTGGCCGCTGTAGAACGGCGGGCCACCGGCGGAGATCTTGCGATCACCGGCCATGACCGATTCTTCCTTGACGTAGGAAGCGCCCAGCATCACCGACGCGCGATCGGTGGTGGTGCCCAGCACGAAGTCATAGGCCTCGCGCTCGCCGTCACCCTGGCTGTACTGGCCCTTGTAGACGTTGGCTTCCGCGCCGTCGAAGTTGCTCTTCAGGATGATGTTGACCACGCCGGCGATGGCGTCCGAACCGTAGATGGTGGAAGCGCCGTCCTTCAGGACGTCGATGCGCTCGACCATGGCCGACGGAATGGTGTTCAGGTCGACCGAACCGGTGATGCCGGTGGTCCAACGACGGCCGTTGACCAGCACCAGGGTACGCTGGCTGCCGAGGTTGCGCAGGCTGATGCCCGAGGTACCGTCGCCGCCGTTGTTGAAGGTGCGGTTCAGCGCGGCGCCGCTGGCGGAGATGCGCTGCAGGATGTCGGCGACCGAGGTCACGCCCTGCTTGTCGATGTCCGCGCGGCTCAGGCTCAGCACCGGCTGCGAGGTCTCGATGTCGGTGCTCTTGATGCGCGAGCCGGTGACCGAGATGCGATCCAGGTTGGTCGTGTTGGCGGCTTCCTGCGCCTGCGCGGCGGCGCTGCTGCCGGCCGTGACGACCAGTGCAACGACCACTGCGTCACGCAGCTTGTTGGACTTAAAGTTCATTGCTCTCTCTCTCCAAGGGAATCTTGGGTATTCACTGGGGTGTTTGCCGGGGGCGGTGCCAAGAAGAGCACCAAAGACCACAAGGCTGACTCGATAGTAACTGCCACTTCGAAAGAATTAAAGTAGCGTTAATGAAGTCTGTGATCTGTGTGAAATTCGGCAAAGTCCTTGTGGATCAATGGCCTGGAGAGGTCATACGCGACAGATGGGCCATTTGTTAAAAAAATGTTAGCAAAATAGTTGCAGTTGATTTGTCACGCTGTGTATCAGGTTGGCGTGTTCAGCAGGCCCGGAAACGACAAAGGCGCGCCATGGGCGCGCCTTTTCTTGTCCGGCCTGCGACATGCGCAGACGCTTACAGGTCCTGCTCGTAGCGGACGTAGGGGACGGTGCCCTCGTCGGTGCTCTCGTTGCGCGGCGCGAACGGGTTCTTGCCGCGGGTGATGACGTTTTCCGCGCCCACGGTGAGCTGGCCGCTCCACGGGGTCCGCCAGGTCAGTCCCACGCCCAGCCCTTCCCATTTGCCGGGCTGGCCGGGCACGTCGACCACGCGGCCGATGATGTTGCCGCTGAAGTTGCCGTAGCCGGCACCCAGGGTGAGGCTCTTGCTGTCCCAGCGGTCGACCAGGGCAGGGGAGACGTCGGACAACGGCACCAGGCGGGCCTTGGCGTAGGTGCCGCCAATGGACACGAAGCCTTCACGGCCGATGTTCTTCTGGCCGAACACGGTCAGGTCGTTCTGCTCGGCGCGCAGCGCCGGCGACTTGTTCGGGCCTGCCAGCCACGCCGGCAGGGTGTCCTTGCCGGTGCCGGCGGTAATGCCGAAGCGACCGCCCGGGCGATTGAACGCGGCCGTGCCGGTGACCCGGCGGCTCAGGGCGTTGTCGTCATCGTCACCCAGGCTGGCCAGCATGCAGTGACTGGCCAGGCCGCTGATGCTGGTGCCGCGGCTGCTGTTGCAGAGCAGGCCCAGCGAGTCGCCGGAAGACAGCCCGAAGGCCGCGTCCAGCGAGCTGCGCCCGAAATGCCAGCGCGCGCCGGCGGCCTGTTCGCCGGTGGGTTCCAGGTACAGCAGGGCTTCGACCTTGCCGCTGCCCTTGTTCCACACGGGAATGACGGTGCTGTCCTGGCGTGCCTTGGACTGCGCGTGCGCGCCCGGGATCGCGGCAAGGGCGATCATCAGGGCCAGCGGTAGACGCAGAAGGGAACGCATGGGAACTCTCAGACAACAGCGATGAGTACAAGTTCCCGCCAAAGCGGGAGACTGATCCTAGGGCGTTTATGATTTCTTAACAAGTCTTGGTTCTCCCCAGAACAAAACTCGCGCGGCGTTACTGAAGCCGTTCAGGAGCCGGCAGGGCAACGGCGGCGTCGTGGAACAGTATGTCGAATTCCGTCAACGGAAAGTGATACTCCCGTCCGCAGAATTCGCAACGGATCTCAACGGCGCCGGTGGGTTCGGCGGCCGCGCGGGCTTCGGCTTCGCCCAGCGACTGCAGCATGCCTTCGACCCGCTCCCGCGAGCAGGAGCAGGCAAAGCGCAGCGGGCGCTCGCCGAGCAGTTCCGGCTGCTCTTCATGGAACAGGCGGTGCAGCAGGGTGTCGGCCGCGACATCCAGCAGTTCCTGCTTGCCTAGGGTGTCGAACAGGGCGCTGGCGCGGGTCCAGCCGTCGGTGTCGCCTTCGTCGCCGGGCAGCTTCTGCAGCAGCAGGCCGGCGGCGCGGGTGCCGTCACAGGCCAGCAGCAGGCGGGTCGGCAACTGCTCGGACTGGCGGAAGTAGTCTTCGAAGGCCTCGTCCAGGGCAGCGGCATCCAGTCCGACCAGGCTCTGGTAACGCTGCGGCTCGCGCGGGTCCAGGCCGGGGTTCTCGATGGTGATGGCCAGCAGCGCGTCAGCGCCCAGCGCGGTCAGGTCGCGCGGGGCGTCGCCGTCGTCGGCCAGCTGGACGATGCCGCGCAGGGTGCCGGCAGCGGTGCACTCGGCGAACAGGGTCCGCAGGGCGGTGCTGCTGCGCAGCTGGATCGCCAGGCGGCCGTCGACCTTGGTGTGGCCGGTGAACAGGGCGGCGGCGACGCTGGCTTCACCGAGCAGTTCGGCGGCGGCGGGCGGGTAGTGGCCGTGGGACAGGATTTCCTGCCAGGCGGCATCAAGGTGCACATGCACGCCGCGCACGCCGGCGTCGGGAAGCAGGAAGCGGACGAGGGAGTCGGTCTGGGCGGTCATCGGGTCGGTGGCTGCGCTTAAGTTATGGGGGCTGGTTGCCGGATAATGCGCCGACTACCGTGCAAGCAGAGGATGCACCAGTAATGGGGGCAGAGCGCAGCAACCACAAGGCCGAACCGGGCCAGGAACCGTCGCACCGGCGCCGTTGGCGCTGGAAATACCTGCTGTGGCTGCCGGTGCTGTTCGTGGCCGGGAGCGTGCTGCAGGTGGTGGTGCTGCGGTTCGTCGATCCGCCGCTGTCGACGGTGATGGTGTGGCGGTACGGCGAGGCGCTGGGCGAGCGCGACTGGGGATTCCGGCTGCATTACCAGTGGCGCGACCTGGACCGGATGGCGCCGAGCCTGCCGATTTCGCTGGTGGCGGCGGAGGACCAGCGCTTCCCGCAGCACAATGGGTTCGACCTGAAGGCGATCGAGAAGGCGCGTGACCACAATGCGCGCGGCGGGCGCCTGCGCGGGGCCAGCACGATCAGCCAGCAGGTCGCCAAGAACCTGTTCCTGTGGCAGGGCCGCAGTTGGCTGCGCAAGGGGCTGGAGGTCTGGTACACGGTGCTGATCGAGGCGCTGTGGCCGAAATCGCGGATCCTGGAGATGTACGCCAACATCGCCGAGTTCGGTGACGGCATCTATGGGGCGCAGGCGGCGTCGAGGCAGTTCTGGAACAAGGATGCGGCGCGGCTGACGGCGGCGGAAAGCGCGAAACTGGCGGCGGTGCTGCCGGCGCCGCGCCGCTACAATGCGGCGCGACCGGGGCCGTATGTGCAGCGCCGGGCGAACTGGATCCAGCGCCAGGCACGGCAGTTGGGCGGCGATGCGTACCTGCAGGAGGACTGAGCCATGTCCGGTGAAAGGCTGACGCTGGTCATAGCCGCGCACAACGAGGCGCAGGCGCTGCCGCTGCTGCACCCGCGCCTGCGCGCGGTGCTGGCGGGTCTGGACGGCATCGAAGGCCGGGTGGTGTACGTGGACGATGGCAGCACGGATACGACCTGGGAGGTGATGCAGGCGCTGGCTGCGGCGGACGACAGCGTGGGAGTGCTGCGGTTGTCGCGTAATTTCGGCAAGGAGGCGGCGCTTACGGCGGGGTTGGATGTGGTCGATGGCGGGGCGGCGATGATTCTCGACGCCGATGGCCAGGACCCGCCGGAGCTGATTCCGGAATTCGTGGCGTTGTGGCGGCAGGGATACGACAACATTTATGGCACGCGGCAGGAGCGCGATGGCGAAACCTGGCTCAAGCGGGGCTCGTCGTCGCTGTTCTACCGGGTGATCGGGCGGCTGTCGAGAACGCCGATTCCTGCCGATACGGGCGATTTCCGTCTGCTGTCGCCGCGTGCGTTGCAGGCGCTGGGGCAGTTGCGTGAACGCCACCGGTTCATGAAGGGGCTGTTCGGCTGGGTCGGGTTCCGGCGCAAGGCGCTGCCGTACCACCGGCATGCGCGCATGGTGGGGGACACGAAGTTCGGTTTCTGGAAGTTGTGGAACTTCGCGCTGGAGGGCATCACGAGTTTTTCGACGGTGCCGCTGCGGGCGGCAACCTATCTGGGACTGTTGACGGCCAGTGTTGCGTTCGTGTTCGGTGCGTGGGTGGTGGTGAAGGCGGCGCTGTACGGGGACCGGGTGGCGGGGTATCCGACGATGATGGCGGTGATCCTGTTCCTGGGCGGGGTGCAGTTGATCGCGCTGGGCCTGATTGGTGAATACCTGGGGCGGCTGTACGAGGAGTCGAAGCAGCGGCCGTTGTATCTGGTTGACACCTGGCATGCGCCGTTCGTGGCAGACTCGGCGGTGCATCCCATCGGTGGAGGGCAGCGAGATGACCACGGTACGACAGCTGTTGGAAGGCAAGTCCCCTGAGGTATTCGCGGTAGGTCCGGAATCGGCGGTGATCGACGCGATCCGGTTGATGGCCGAAAAAGGCATCGGAGCGGTGGTGGTGATGGAGGGTCGGGACCTGGTCGGGATCCTGTCCGAGCGCGATTACGCGCGCAAGGTGGTGTTGCACGACCGTTCGTCGAGCACGACGCGGGTGGGCGAGATCATGACGGCGAAGGTGGTGACGGTGGCGCCGTCGGAACAGGTTGAACACTGCCTGCAGCTGGTGACCGATTTCCGCATCCGCCACCTGCCCGTGGTGGAAGGTGGCACTGTGATCGGGGTGATCTCCATCGGCGATCTGGTGAAGTCGGTCATCGACGAGCAGGCGCAGACGCTGGATCAGCTGCAGCAGTACATCGTGGCGGGTTGAGTGGGCTGTTGGCTGCGAACAGCGACAGCGAACAGCGACAGCGAACAGCTGGAAGGCAGCTTGTCATTGCTCCGTGCAGGGGCGGCCGCCGGGCAGCCCCCTCCGGGACACGCCGTGAACCCATCCATGGGGGCTTGTCAAAAACATCCATGTTTTTGACAGTCCCTACGGGGGCTGCCCGGCGGCCGCCCCCATACGGGGTCGTGGTCGGTTGGTAACAGCAAAGGCAACGGCAACGGCAACGGTAACCGCTACTTACTTGGCGTAGCGGCCGCCGCAGTTGGAATCTTCGCCTGGGCCGGTCTCGATGGTGGCCAGCAGCGCGGCGGGCGGGGTGATGGTGCCCAATGCGACTGCGATGGCGCCGCGGATGCCCAGTGCCTTGAAATCGGGGCGGAACGAGGGGTCCTTGAAGGTGCCGCCGATGCGCAGCGGGGAGCGCAGGGCCAGGATGCTGATGTCCTTGGGGCGCGGGCGCAGCAGCAGGTCGAGCTGTTCCTGCTTGAGGTCGATGGTGCCTTCGCCGAGCACCAGGGTGTCGGTGGTGTCGAAGGCGAGCTGCTGGGAGGTCATCAGGCCGCGCTGTACGCCGAAGTCGCCCCAGGCGCAGCGCAGGGGGATCTGCCGGTCGCCGGTGAACAGGAACTTCAACGATTCGGCGACGTCGAGGCCGGCCAGTTCCATGATCAGGTTGCCGATGTGGCCACGGCCCATGCCGATGGCGACCTTGCCGTCGGAGCTGCCGAGCATGGCGGCGATGGAGTTGCCGGTGCCGCTGAGATCGATGTCGCCGCTGATGGCGCCGGAGGCCTGTTCGGCCAGCTTGGCATCGGGGAACAGCCGGCCCAGCTGAACCTTGCGGATGCTGGCCTTGAGCTGGGTTGCGATGGCCGGCTTGCGTGCGTCCATGCGGATGGTGCTGCGGATGTCGCCGCCGGCGACGCCGAAGTTGAGGGGTTCCAGGCGCAGCAGGCCGTCGTCGAGCTTGAGGTGGGCGTCCATGTCGTCCAGCGGCAGCGCAGGCGCGTTGATGCGCTGGGCCTTCCACTTCACGTCGGCATCCATGGCGCGCAGCTTGGTGAGGTTGTAGGGGGTATCGGGCAGGACGGTCGCTTTCGCGGCCAACGCTGCGGCCTCGGCCTTCTGTTCGGCGTTGGCCGATTCGCCGGCGCCGGTCTTGGGGGGCGCGCCGATGAACCCGGCCAGGTCGTCGAAGTCCAGGCGCTTGGACACGAGGTCGGCTTTGAGGAAGGGGCGGTCGCGTCCGGTTTCGATCTGGGCAGTCCCGGCGAGATCGCTGTCGCCGGCCACGCCGGTGAAGTTCTCGTAGCGCCAGGTGTCGTTGTTGCGCTTGAGCCTGCCCTTGAGGCGATACGGGGGCGTGGAGGGAATGGCCAGGCCGATCAGGGGGTACAGGTCTTCCATGTCCTGGCCGCTGAGGGCGAAATCCAGGTCGAAGGTACGCAGGGCGAAGGGGTTGGTGAGGGTGCCGCTGGCGATGGCGCGGGTGGCGCCGGCGCGGCCGTCGAGGTGGATGCGGAAGGGGTGTTCGCTGTTGGTCAGTTCCAGCGGCGATTCGGTGTTGCCGGCCAAGGTGAAGGGGTTGCCCTGCCAGCGCCCCTTGCCGCTGACCAGCAGCGGCGGGGCGCTGTCGGCGCTGCGCGGTTTGCCACTGTTGAGCGCGACCAGGATGTCGGTCTTGCCGGCGGCGTCAAGGAATTTCAGGCGACCATCGTCGACCAGCAGGCGCTGCAGGACGGGGGGATCGCCGTCGCTGGGGCCGAGGAAGTCCCAGTTGCCCGGCTGGCCTTTGCCGGGAGCGGTTTCCAGCAGGAGGTCGGGGCGGGTAAGGCGGATTTCGGGAATGCGGACCTGGCCGCGGAGCAGCGGCCAGGCGCGCAGGTCGATTTCGGCGCGATCGGCGCTGGCCATGCGCGGGGTCCTGGACCATTCGGCGTTGGCGAAGGTCAGGCCGTCTGCGCGGATGGTGAGCGTGCGCCCGAGATCGACGTCAAGGTTGCCGCCGATATGGAATACACGGCCGGTCTTGGCCTGCACGGCGCGTTCGACCGGGCCCTTGAACCAGTTCCAGTCCCACAGTGCGATCACCAGCAGGATCAGGGCAACCAGGAACACCAGCACCGCCAGCCAGCGCTGCCCGCGCTTGCCAGGCCGGCGCATGCGCCAGCGCGGGCGGGAGGATGGGGCGGTGGGCGCAGGATCGGTAAAGGTATTCACTCCACCATCCTTGCCCGTCCATCGTGCAGGTAACGCGAAGCAGACGTAACAGTCGCGTCAGCGAGGAGGTCATGCAGCACGTGCAAGCCCCCTTTTGTTAAGGGGGCGCGCCGACAGGCGCGGGGATAGGCGGCAATACGGGCCCCACGGTTTGCATCGCAAACCGTGGGCTACAGGTGCGCGTTGCGCACCTGTACGCCGACAGGCGCGGGGATGGGCGGCATGCCCGGGGGCCCGATCCTGCGCAGCAGGATTGGGCAGTCACTTCGTAGCAGTCACAGCACCTGTGATGTGACTGCTACGAAGTGACAGACACTTCCACCTATCACGAACAGGTGCCAGATGGCGTGGGAGTAGCGGATCGATTCGCGATGGTAGAAGTAGGTACCCAGCGTGTACGACAACCCGCCGGCGAACAGCCAGCCCAGGGTCCAGCCGTCGATGTGGGACCACATCGGCTTGATCGCCACCAGCACCATCCAGCCCATGGCGATGTAGATCGCGGTGGAGAGCAGCTTGAAGCGGCCGGTGAAGAACAGCTTGAAGATGACCCCGGCCACCGCCAGGGTCCAGATGGCGATGAACATGCCCCATCCCCACGATCCGCGCAGGCCGATCAGGGTGAAGGGGGTGTAGGTGCCGGCAATCAGCAGGTAGATGGCGCAGTGGTCGAAGACCTTCAGGCGGCCCTTGGCGATCGGGTGCTGGATGGCGTGGTAGAGCGTGGAAGCGGTGTAGAGCAGCAGCAGGGCCACGCCGAACACGATGGCGCTGGCCAGCTGCCAGCCGTCGCCGTAGATGGCGGCGAGGGTGATCAGTACCGCACTGGCGGCCAGCGCCGCCACGGCGCCGAGGCCGTGGGTGAGGGCGCTGGCGATTTCTTCACGTACGGACGCAACAGAGGTCATGGCGATGGTCGAGGCACGGGGAGGGGGACCCGCTTGCCCCTATCATCGCCGCGATGGCACGCGCGTGCACGCGCCATCGCTGCCGCGCCCGGTCAGCCGACCGAAATGCTGTGCGCGGCTTCGCGGGTGGCGGCAAAGCGGACGTCCGGCGCGCGTTCCTGGGCCAGCTGCAGGTTGACCCGGGTCGGCGCCAGGTACACCAGGTGGCCGGCGGCATCGATGCTGAGATTGCTGGCGTTCTTTTCGCGGAACTCCTCCAGCTTCTTTTCGTTGCTGCAGGTGACCCAGCGCGCGGTGGTGACGCTGACCGGCTCGAAGGTGGCTTCCACGCCGTATTCGTCCTTCAGGCGGTAGGCGGCCACGTCGAACTGCAGCACGCCGACCGCGCCCAGGATCAGGTCATTGCTCATCAGCGGGCGGAAGAACTGGGTCGCGCCCTCTTCCGAGAGCTGGGCCAGGCCCTTCTGCAGCTGCTTGAGCTTGAGCGGATCGCGCAGGCGGGCGCGGCGGAACAGTTCCGGGGCGAAGTTGGGAATGCCGGTGAAGCTCACCGCTTCGCCTTCGGTGAAGGTGTCGCCGATGGAAATGGTGCCGTGGTTGTGGATGCCGATGACATCGCCGGGCCACGCTTCGGCGGCGATCTCACGGTCGCTGGCCATGAAGGTCAGCGCGTTGGCCAGTTTCATTTCCTTGCCGGTGCGCACGTGGAAGGTCTTCATGCCGGCCACGAAACGGCCCGAGCAGACCCGCATGAACGCCACGCGGTCGCGGTGCTGCGGGTCCATGTTGGCCTGGATCTTGAAGACGAAGCCGGTCAGCTTGTTTTCCTGCGGGGCGATGACCCGGCCGGTGGTGGCGCGCGGCTGCGGCGACGGCGCGTGCTCGACGAAGAAGTCCAGCAGCGGCTGCACGCCGAAATTGTTCACGCCCGACCCGAAGAACACCGGAGTCTGCCTGCCGGCCAGGTAGGCCTCCAGGTCGAACGCATGGCTGGCGCCCTGCACCAGGTCCAGTTCATCGCGCAGGTCGGCCAGCATGCGGTCGCCGATCTTCTCGGCCAGGCCGGGCGAATCGATCGACGGGAAGATGGTGGAATCCTGGCGGGTGAAATTGCGACCCTGTTCGTACAGGTGTACCTCGCCCGAAATCAGGTGAACCACGCCCTTCAGGCGCTGGCCCATGCCGATCGGCCAGGTCACCGGCGCGCACTGGATGCCGAGCACGCTCTCTACTTCATCAAGCAGGTCGATCGGCTCCTTGCCTTCGCGGTCGAGCTTGTTGATGAAGGTCATGATCGGGGTGTCGCGCAGGCGGCACACCTCCATCAGCTTGATGGTGCGCTCTTCCACGCCCTTGGCCACGTCGATCACCATCAGCGCCGAGTCCACGGCGGTGAGCACGCGGTAGGTGTCCTCGCCGAAGTCGGCATGGCCCGGGGTGTCGAGCAGGTTGACGATCTTGCCTTCGTACGGGAACTGCATGACCGAGGAGGTCACCGAGATGCCGCGCTCCTTTTCGAGCGCCATCCAGTCCGACGTAGCGTGACGGGCGGCCTTGCGGCCCTTGACCGAGCCGGCCATCTGGATCGCGCCGCCGAACAGCAGCAGCTTTTCGGTCAGCGTGGTCTTGCCGGCGTCAGGGTGGGAGATGATGGCGAAGGTGCGGCGGCGCGCAGCTTCGGTAGCGACTTCGGACATGGCGTGACGCGCCCGCCCGGGGCGCTTTTCATGGAAATAAGCCCATGAGTATACCGGGCAGCCCGCCGTGGCGGGTCAGGGGCTGGCCGCATCGCCCGCGTCGGGCTGTTCACGCGCGAAGTGCAGCTCGCCCTGGGGCGCCACGATGCGGACCGGGATCGAGCGCAACTGCATGCCGGTATTGGCCTGCACCACGAAGTGAAGGTGCGGCGCCGTGCTGTAGCCGGTGTTGCCCGAGACGCCGATGCGCTGCCCGGCCTCGACCCGCTGGCCGCTGCGCACCAGGACCCCGTTTTCGCGCAGGTGGGCGTAGACGGCCATGCTGCCGTCTTCATGCAGCACCCGGATGAAATTGGCCCGCTCGCGGTCGCGCCGCGGGTCCTGCCCGTTGCCGCTGAAATTACCCTGCACCTGCATCACCTTGCCGGCGCGTGCGGCCAGCACCGGGGTGCCTTCGGGCAGGGCGAAGTCGACCGCGTCGCGGTTTTCCGCGTCGGTGTGGCTGAAATGCCCCTGCGGCGCCTGGCTGACGTGGAAGCGCCGGGCATCGAACGGCAGCTGGTAGGCCACGTCCTGCGGGCGCGCGGCCGGATCGCCGGGGACAGCGTCCAGCAACAGGTTCAGGCGCTGGGTGTCCGGGGGCAGCTGCATCCTTGCCACCACCACGCTGGCCGAACCGGGCAGCACGGTCTGCAGCGGCAGGCCGGGCAGCACCGCCGCGCCGACCTCCTGGCGCAGTGCGATCTGTACCGGCCCGGTCAGGTGGTTGTCGACCCGTGCCCGCCAATACGCGGCGCCCCCCTCCAGCTTCACCGATGCCAGCGTGCCGGCGGCGGGGCCCTGCGGGGCCGTGCTGGCCGGTCCCACCAGCCCCCAGCCCGAGCGCCACGCGCCGGCCGGGGGCGGACCGGCGGCCGTCACCAGGGGCACCAACAGGGTCAACAGCAGGGTCCAGCGCATGGTCCAGGTTCCGGGGGCAGTGCGCGGACTCTACGCAAGCCGGTTGGTCCAGGAAAGCCCCGCGGGTGCCTGATGAGAAAAAAACATATCGCTTCATGCGGATGAAAGGATTGACATCGACGGAGGGGGCTGGCATCGTAGGGTCACCATCGAGACCGGCAGAGGGACAGGCCCTTTGAAGCCGGGGCAGCCCGCAGGCGCGCAAGCGACCTGCGTAGGTGCCAAATCCTGCGGGGACCGTGGCGTCCACCGAAAGATGGTTCGAACCGTGCACAGCCTGTGCGCTTCGAACGCGAGCTCCGCGAAAGCTCGATGGCCGTTTTCCTCTTCGGGATACCGCCATGGGTTTCGCTACTGCCGCTGTTGCCACCGAGTCCTTCGCCCCTTTAAGCGTTCCGGTCGATACCGGGCGCACTGCCGTACGCGGCGAGATCGCTGCGGTGCTGTCGTTGCGGCATGGCGGTCCACGGCCGGTACGCCTGCGTTACGAGCTGGTTGGCCGCGCCGGCGCGCCGGTGGTGGTGCTGGCCGGCGGCATCTCCGCGCACCGCCACGTGGCGGCCAATCTGGAGTTTCCCGAGAAGGGCTGGGCCGAAGGGCTGGTGGCCGCCGGACGCACGCTGGATCCGGCCGCGCGCCGCATCCTGGCCTTCGATTTCATCGGCGCCGACGGCGCGCTCGACCTGCCCATCGATACCGCCGACCAGGCCGACGCACTGGCGTTGCTGCTGGACCACCTCGGCATTCCCCGGTTGCAGTGCTTCGTGGGCTATTCCTATGGCGCGCTGGTCGGCCAGCAGTTCGCGGTGCGCCACCCGCAGCGGCTGGCGCGGCTGGTCGCGGTGAGCGGGGCGCACCGCCCGCACCCGTATGCGGCCGCCTGGCGCGCGCTGCAGCGCCGGGCCGTAGCCCTGGGCCAACTGCAATGCGCCGAGCATCACGGGCTGGCGCTGGCACGGCAGTTCGCGATGCTCAGCTATCGCACCCCGGAAGAATTCGGTGAGCGCTTCGACGCGCCGCCGGAAGTGGTCAATGGCCGGGTGCGCGTGGCCGCCGAAGATTACCTCGACGCCGCCGGTGCGCAGTACGTCGCGCGCACGCCGGTGGAAGCTTACCTGCGGCTGTCCGAATCGATCGACCTGCACCGCGTGGACCCGGCCGCGATCGGCGTGCCGACCGTGGTGATCGCGGTCGAAGGCGACCGCCTGGTGCCGCTGGCCGACCTGGTCGGCCTGGTCGAAGGGCTGGGGCCGCGCGGCAGCCTGCGCGTACTGCGCTCGCCGTATGGCCACGACGCCTTCCTCAAAGAAACCGATCGCATCGACGCGATCCTCGCCACTGCAATCCGTACCCCGGGAGAAAACGCATGAGCCAGTCCGCCGGTTCCGAACCGACCTGTAGCCGTGTCACCGCCGCCGTGCGCGCCGGGATCGATCGCGATACCGCGCATGGTGCGGTGACCCCGCCGATCGTGCTGTCGTCGAACTTCAGCTTCGATGGCTTTGGCAACAAGCGCCAGTACGATTACACGCGCAGCGGCAACCCCACCCGTGACCTGCTCGGTGAAGCGCTGGCCGACCTGGAAGGCGGCGCCGGCGGGGTGATCACCTCCACCGGCATGGGCGCGATCAATCTGGTGCTCAACGCGCTGCTGCAGCCGGGCGATACCCTGGTGGTCCCGCACGACGCCTACGGCGGCAGCTGGCGCCTGTTCAATGCCTTGGCGAAGAAGGGCCACTTCCAGCTGGTCACCGCCGACCTGACCGATCCGCGCTCGCTGGCCGACGCGCTGGCGCAGTCGCCCACGCTGGTGCTGGTCGAAACGCCCTCCAACCCGCTGCTGCGCATCACCGACCTGCGCTTCGTCATCGATGCCGCACACCGTGCCGGCGCGAAAGTCGTGGTCGACAACACCTTCCTGTCGCCGGCGCTGCAGCAGCCGATCGCCTTCGGTGCCGACGTGGTGCTGCATTCGACCACCAAGTACATCAACGGCCACAGCGATGTGGTCGGTGGCGCCGTGGTCGCGCGCGATCCGGCACTGCACGAGCAGCTGGTGTGGTGGGCCAACGCGCTGGGCCTGACCGGTTCGCCGTTCGATGCGTTCCTGACCCTGCGGGGCCTGCGCACGCTGGGCGCGCGGCTGCGCGCGCACCAGGAAAACACCGCCGGGATCGTGCAGCTGTTGGCCGCCAGTGCTGCGGTGGCCACCGTCTATTACCCGGGCCTGGAATCGCACCCGGGACACGCGATCGCCGCGCGCCAGCAGAGCGGGTTCGGCGCGATGCTGTCCTTTGAACTGGCCTCGTGCCCGGGCGATGATCCGCACGCGGCGGTGCGCGCCTTCGTCGATGGGCTGCGCTGCTTCACCCTGGCCGAATCGTTGGGCGGGGTGGAAAGCCTGGTCGCGCACCCGGCCACCATGACCCATGCGGCGATGACCGCCGAGGCCCGCGCCAACGCCGGGATCAGCGAAGGTCTGCTGCGCCTGTCGGTGGGCATCGAAGCGGCCGACGACCTGGTCGCGGACCTGCAGGGCGGCCTGGAGCGCGCACAGGCCGTGATCGACCGCCAGGCGCAGCTGGCCCGCCGCAAACAGGTGGATGCATGAGCGCGGTGCTGCCCTTCGCGCGCACGGCGCCGCGCCGGCTTGCGTTGCTGGGTACGGGGACGGTCGGGACCGCGTTCGTGCAACGTTACCAGTCGCTGCAGTCGCGTGGCATCGAGCTTCCGCAGTTCGCGTGGCTGGCCAATTCGCGCACGGCACGCGCCTGCGAACAGCATCCGGCGCAGGCGCTGGACCACGCCAACGAGGCCGCGCGCACGGTGCCGACGCTGCAGCCGTGGGCCGACGCCGAGGGCCTGCAGCGCGGGGACGTGGTCGTCGATGCCACCGCCAGCGACGACGTGGCCAACTGGCACGAGCACTGGCTGGCACGCGGCGTGCACGTGGTGACCGCCAACAAGCTGGGGCAGGGCGCGCAGCTCGCCCGCGCGCAGGCCATCGCCGGCAGCGGGCTGGACGGCGGGGCACGCTACGGCGACAGCGCCACCGTGGGCGCAGGGTTGCCGCTGCTGAGCAGCCTGCGCGGGCTGGTCGCCGGCGGCGACCGCATCCATCGGGTGGAAGGCGTGCTGTCGGGATCGCTGGCCTGGTTGTTCCATCACTACGACGGCCAGCGTCCGTTTTCGGCATGGGTGCGCGACGCGGTGGGCGCCGGCTATACCGAGCCGGACCCGCGCGTGGACCTGTCCGGCGAGGACGTGCGCCGCAAGCTGTTGATCCTGGCGCGCGCCAGCGGCGTCGCGCTGCGCGCCGACCAGGTCCAGGTGGCCTCGCTGGTGCCCGACGCATTGGCGTCGCTGCCGGCGGCCGCGGCCATTGCGCAGTTGGGATTGCTGGACGCGCCGCTGCAACGGCAGTGGGAGCAGGCCCGCGCGCAGGACGGCTGCCTGCGCTTCATCGGCGGTTTCGACCACCAGGGCGCCACGGTTTCCCTGCGCATCGTGCCCTTGGACCACCCGTTGGCCGGCGGCGCGCAGACCGACAACCGCGTGGCGATCCACAGCGACCGCTACAGCGCCCAGCCCTTGCTGATCCAGGGGCCCGGCGCGGGCGCCGACATCACCGCCGCCGCGCTGCTCGACGACGTACTGTCCATCACCCGCGCGTAGCAACACGCCATGCGTGTCCACGCAATCCCCCCGGAGACACGCCCCACGCGGACACGCATGGCGTGTCCGCCAAGCATCAGCCGCCCTTCAACGCCTTCAACAAAGCGGCATTGAACCGCTCCGGATCCTGCACCTGCGGCGAATGCCCCAGCGCGTCGAAGCTCACCAGCGTCGCCCCGGGAATCGCCGCAGCCGCGGCCTTGCCCAAGGCCGGATAGTCGCCCAGCGTGGCCTTCAGTGCCGGAGGTGCCAGGTCGCGACCGATCGCGGTGCGGTCCTTCTGGCCGATGAACAGCGTGGTCGGCACGCGCAGGTTGGCCAGCTCATGCACCACCGGCTGGTTGAACACCATGTCCGAGGTCAGCGCCTGGCTCCAGGCCACGGCCTGCTTGCCAGGACCGGCGTACATGCCGGCCTGCATGCGCGCCCAGTGTTCGTATTCCGGCTTCCATTCGCCGTTGTAGTACACCTCCAGCTGGTACTTCCTGATGCTGTCGAAGCTGGTCTTGAGTTCATTGGCATACCACGCATCCACGCTGCGCCACGGCACGCCCTTGGCCTTCCAGTCTTCCAGCCCGATCGGGTTGACCAGTGCCAGCTGGCGCAGCTGCTGCGGGTACATCAGCGCAAAGCGCGCCGCGAGCATGCCGCCCATCGAATGGCCGACCAGGTCCACCTGGGTGGTGTCCAGCTTGAGATGGGCCAGCAGCGCTTCGGTGTTGGCTGCCAGCTGGCCGAACGAGTACTGGTAACGCAGCGGCTTGCTGGATTTGCAGAAGCCGACCTGGTCCGGCGCGATCACCCGGTATCCGGCGCTGCTCAACGCCTTGATCGCGTCGCGCCAGGTCCCCGCACAGAAGTTCTTGCCATGCAGCAGCACCACGGTGCCGACCATGGCCTTGCCCGCGGGGGGCACGTCCAGGTAGGCCATTTCCAGCGGCTGGCGCTGCGAATCGAAGCTGAAGGTCTTGACCGGCCAGCCGTAGTCGAAGGCCTGCAGGCGCGCGTCGTAGGTATCGGCGGCGAACGAGGTCAGGGGCAGGCAGGCAAGCAGGGCGGCGGCCAGGATGCGCATGGCGGTCTCCAGTGGGGGAACCCCGAGGATAACCGCCCGCGCGTCTCCGATCAGCACTCGATGACGTTGACCGCGAGCCCGCCGCGGCTGGTTTCCTTGTACTTGTCCTGCATGTCGCGGCCGGTATCGCGCATGGTCTTGATGACCTTGTCCAGCGACACCTTGTGCTTGCCGTCGCCGCGCATGGCCATGCGCGAGGCGTTGATCGCCTTCACCGCGCCCATCGCATTGCGCTCGATGCAGGGAATCTGCACCAGCCCGCCGATCGGGTCGCAGGTCAGGCCCAGGTTGTGTTCCATGCCGATCTCGGCTGCGTTCTCGATCTGGCTGGGGTTGCCACCCAGGGCCGCGACCAGGCCGCCGGCAGCCATCGAGCAGGCCACGCCGACTTCGCCCTGGCAGCCCACTTCCGCGCCGGAGATCGAGGCGTTTTCCTTGTACAGGATGCCGATCGCCGCCGAGGTCAGCAGGAAATCGAACACACGCTGTTCGTTGGCGCCGGGGCAGAACCGGTCGAAGTAGTGCAGCACCGCCGGCAGTACGCCGGCCGCGCCGTTGGTCGGGGCGGTCACCACGCGCCCGCCGGCGGCGTTCTCTTCATTCACCGCCAGCGCATACAGGTTCACCCAGTCCAGCGTGGTCAGCGGGTCGCGCATCGCCGCTTCCGGCTTGGACGACAGTTCGCGGTACAGCGCCGGGGCCCGCCGCGACACATGCAGGCCGCCGGGCAGGGTGCCCTCCTGGCGGATACCGCGGGCGACACAGGCCTGCATCGCGCTCCAGATCTCACGCAGCTGGTCGCGGATCTCATCCTCGCTGCGCCAGCACTTTTCGTTCTCGAACATCAGCTGGGCGATGCTCAGCCCGCTGCGCGCGGTCTGCGCCAGCAGTTCGTCGCCGCTCTTGAACGGGTAGGGCAGCGGGGTTTCGTCGGGCACGATGCGGTCGTCGGCAGCGTCGTCCTGGTTGACCACGAACCCGCCGCCCACCGAATAGTAGTCGCGGGTGGCGATGACCTGTTCCTGCGCATCGTAGGCCGTGAAGCGCATGCCATTGGTGTGGTAGGGCAGCTTCTGGCGCTTGTTCAGGCCCAGGTCGCGCTTCTCGTCGAAGGCGATCTCGTGGGTGCCCATCAACCGGATCCGCTTGCTGCTGCGGATCCGCTCCAGCGTGTCGGGAATGATGTCCGGGTCGATCAGGTTCGGGCGCTGGCCTTCCAGGCCCAGCAGGACGGCCTTGTCGGTGCCGTGGCCGCGGCCGGTCAATGCCAGCGAGCCATAGACATCGGCGCGGATGCGCACCACGTCCTGCAGGCAGCCCGGATCAAGCAGCCAGCGGTGCACGAAGCGTTCGGCGGCCTTCATCGGTCCTACGGTGTGCGAGGAGCTCGGGCCAATGCCGATCTTGAAAACGTCGAACGTGCTGACAGCCATGAGTGCCAAACTGCGGGTATCGGATGGAACGCTATTCTATGCTTTCCCCGGCCAGCACCCTGGCTGCAACGCAACATGGCGGGCCGATGTTCATCCTTTACCAGCGTGACGACTGCCATCTGTGCGACCTGGCCCTTGCGGTCCTGGCCCAGGCCCGGGTACCCGGCCTGGACAGTGTGTTCATCGACGATGACGCGGCCCTGGAGGCATGCTACGGCAGCCGGGTGCCGGTACTGCGCGACGCGCAGGGCCGGGAGCTGGACTGGCCCTTCGACGTGGCCACGGTCCAGGATTTCACCGCGATTACTTCGCCTGGAGCTTCACCCGCGTGCTGATCGCGGTGTCGTCCGGAATGTTCCTGGTGTCCTTCCAGTCGCCCTGGCCCACGCCGAAGTCCAGGCGCTTGACCGTGGCCTTGCCGGTGAGCACCGGATTCGCGCCGGGCGTCCAGTCGAAGGTGAAGGTGACCGGCTTGCTTACGCCGCGCAGTTCCAGCGTGCCGTTGGCCACGTACTTGTCGCCGCTCCGGGTGAAACCCTTGGCGGTATAGCGGGCGGTGGCGAATCTGGCCACGTCGAAGAAGTCCGCCGTCTGCAGCGTCGAATCACGGTCGCCGTTCCCGGTTTTGGCGCCGGCCAGCGGAATGGTCACGTCCAGCGTACCGGCGGCCGGGTTGGCCGGATCGAAGCTGATCCGGGTGGAAAAACCGGGGAAGCTGCCGGTGAACACTTCGCCGTCGTATTTGGTCGCAAAGGCCAGCGTCGAGCCGGCGCCCGGCGCCTGCACGTAATCGGCGGCGAGCACCGGGGCGGTGGCGATCAGGCCGGCCAGCGCGGCGGCCACGGCAGCGGGGGAGGTGAGCTTGATGTTCATCGTCAATCCTTCTGGGGGGAGGCGAGCCAACCCTGCGGCAACATGCGCGCAAGCGTGGCATCGCGTTGGAAGAGATGGTGGTACAGCGCGGCACCGGCATGGGCGACGACCACGGCGATCAGCAGCCAGAAACCCCACTCATGGATGGCGTGGGAAATGTCGCGCGCGTTCGGGTCCGGCGCCACCAGCTTGGGTACCTCGACCAGCCCGAACCAGCGGAACGGGCGCAGGCCACTGGCCGAATCGTAGATCCAGCCCGACAGCGGCAGCGCGAACATCAGCACGTACAGCAGCCAGTGGGTGGCCGACGCGATGCGCTCCTGCCAGCTGGGCGTGCCCGGGACCGGTTCGGGCGCACCGGCGTACAGCCGCCAGCCGAGGCGCAGCGCGACCAGCGCCAGCACGGTGATGCCAAGCGACTTGTGCGCGGTGTACACCCAGAAGTACTTCGGGGTGCGCGGCAACTCGCCCATGGTCAGGCCGACGATGCCAAGCAGCAGGATCAGCAGCGCGATCAGCCAATGCAGGCCCTGGCTGATGCTGCCCCAGCGGTCACGGGTATTTCGGGTGGTCATGGCGAGCGCTTCCGGGCGGGCGGAGAAGATGCGGGATCGGAGTCGTCGACCGGTGCGGGAGTTCCCGGTTCGTCGACGGACGGTGTGTCCTGCGGATCGGTGGCGTTGCGATCGCGGAGCGCCTCGGCTTCGATGCGCAACTGCACCTCGTCGCCGATCATCGACGGCCAGGCATCCACGCCGAACGCGCTGCGGCTGAGCGTGGTGGTGGCCGAAAAGCCGGCGGTGCGTCGGAACGGGGGCATCGGATGGCGCTTGACCGCATTGAGCGTGACCTCCAGCGTCACCTCGCGGCTCACCCCACGCAGGGTCAGCTCACCGACGACCCGCGCGTGGGTGGCGTCGACCGGTTCGACGCGGGTGGAGACAAAGCGCGCCTGCGGATGGCGGTCGGCGTCGAGCAGGTTGCGCGCCAGGGCGGCCTTGTTCCACTTGTCGTCGCCGAGGTCCAGGCGCTGCAGCGGCACGCCGACCGACAGCGTGGCCGTGCTCCAGTCCTCTGGATCGAAGGAGAGCGTGCCTTCGCTGCCGGACACCGTGCCCAGCGCCTGCGAGAACCCGGCGTGTTCCACCGCGAACAGCACCCGGGTGTGGACCGGGTCCAGCCGGTAGGTATCCGGCGCGGCGGCCGCCATCCAGGGGGTGGCGCACAGCAGCAGGGCAAGGGTCAGGCGATGGCTCACGGCCGGCTCCATTCAGGGCTGGGCCGATCATACGCGCTGGGCCGTGATCCCCGGCAGCACCATGGCTGCAACAGTTCGTGGTGGCGCCGGACGCGCAGCGGGCCCCGCTGTGTGACAATCGCGGCCAACAGGGAGAACTCGATGGCGTTGAGCGCGCGCGGTTGGCGGGCAGGCATCGTGCTGCTGGCACTGGCTGCGTCTGCCGTGCCGTCGGCGTCGTGGGCCGCAGGGACATCGGCAGAGACACCGCGCATGCGCCGCTTCGGTGCGGCCGAAGGCATGCCGTCGCGCATGGTGCTGGCCCTGGCGCAGGATCGGCAGGGATATGTCTGGGCCGCCACTGACGATGGCCTGGCGCGCGTGGACGGCGTTGGCCTGAGGGTGTGGCGCAATGAGCCGGACGACCCGGGTTCGCTGCCCAGCAACGAGATCGAAACGTTGCTGGTCGATCCGCTGGATCGGGTCTGGGTCGGCAGCAACGGCGGCGGCCTGAGCATGCTCGGCCCCGCCCGTGAACGCTTCGAACAGTTTCCCGACATCAGCGCGCACTGCGACGGGCAGTTCTGGTCGCTGGCCTACGCGGGTAAATCGCTGTGGATCGGCACCAATGCCCATGGCATCTGCCGCCGCGACGAAGACGGCAACCTGGTGCGCTACCGCGCCGATCCTGCCGATCCGGGCAGCCTGCCCAGCGACACCGTCTACACGATGCTGTCCGACGCACAGGGGCGGGTCTGGATCGGCACCGGCAGCGGCGTCGCACGCTGGGACGGCAAGGCCTTCACCCGTATCGCGCCCGCGCTGCTGGGCGACAAGAGCGTGTTCCGCCTGACCCGCGACCGCGACGGTACGGTCTGGGCCGGTACCCAGGGCGGCCTGTTCCGCATCGGTACCGATGACAGCGTGCGCCCGGCGCCGTGGTCGCCCAGCGCCGACGTGCGTGCTGCCTCGGTGGTCCACGACCGCAACGGCGGCTACTGGCTGGGCACGGCCGACGGGCTGTACCGCGGCGACGACCGCAGCATGCGCCTGCTGGCCGGCGATGCCGGAAGTGGCTTCCTCACCGAACGCAGCGGCGTGCTGGACATGCTGCAGGACCACGAAGGCGGCCTGTGGTTCGCCATGCTCACCCAGGGGCTGGCGTACCTGCCGCCGGACTGGAAGCGGTTTTCGACCTGGTACCAGCTCGACGGCAAGCCGCTGGACAGCGCGTACCTGCTCAGTGCCGCTGCGGCAGGCAACGACTATTACATTGCCGCCGCGCACGGCGTGTACGCGCTGGACGCGGGCGGGCAGCTGCGCCAGGTGGCGAACGAAAAGCAGCTGGGGATCGGCGCGGTGCGTTCGGTCCTGCCACGCGCTGACGGTGCGTTGTGGCTGGGGCGTGCGGGCAGGCTGGGCCTGTACCACCCCGGCACGGGCCGCCTGCGCGAATGGACGATCGGCAGCGGCACCGATGTGCGGCAACGCATCGAGCTGATCCGCCAGGCGCCCGACGGCGGGCTGTGGCTGTCGATCACCAACCTGGGCGTGCAGCACCGCGACGCGCAGGGCAAGCTGCTGGACGAGATCCGCATCGACGCTGGCCGCGGCCTGGTCGACATGCCGGTGGAGCAGATGGTGTTCGATCCACGCGGGCAGCTGTGGATCATGGGCGATCTCGGCGAGATGGGATTGCTGCGCTGGCAGCAGGACCGCTTCGAACGCGTGCCGGGGATCGCCCCGGGCAGTCTGTACGACATGCTGTGGATCAGTCCGGACGAAGCCTGGCTGGCACGAAAGGGCAGCCTGGAGCGATACCGCTGGGACGGTCTCAGCATGACCCTGCGCGAACGCGTGGGCGCCGCGCAGGGCATGCCGCCGGTGTCGATCGGCGGCCTCGCCCGCGGCGCCGACGGGCAGGTGTGGGCGACCACGCCGCGTGGGCTGGTCAGCTGGCGCCCGCGCGATCGCCGCCTGCGCGTCTACGGCGAACGCGATGGCCTGCCCGACGTGGAGTTCAGCGGGCGTCCTCCGGTCACCGGGGCGGACGGGCGCGTGCTGGCGGTTACCGCGACCGGCCTGGTGGCGTTCGACCCGAACGCGCCGGAGCTGGCGCTGCCCCCTTCGCAGCTGGTCATCGACAACATCCAGGTGCGCCGCGACGACGCCGAAGGCCAGCAGTCGCTGCCGGTCAACGCGCCGCTGCTGCTGGGGCCGGACGACCGCGACCTGATCATTTCGGCGCGGCTGCTGTCCTATGCCAGCCCGATGGGCAACCGGTACCGCTACCGGGTTTCCGGGTATGACCAGAACTGGGTGATGCAGAACGCCGACGGCGAACGTCTGCTGTCGCGCCTGCCTCCAGGCGGGTACGCCATCGATGTGCAGGCCGCCACGCCGCAGGGCGAGTGGACGCCCTCCCGCACCATCAGCGTGACGGTGCAGCCGCCGTGGTGGCGCAGTGGCTGGGCCATCCTCAGCTACGTCATCCTGTGGCTGCTGCTGGTGGCCGCCCTGGCCGCGTTCGCGCGCGCGCGGCTGCGCCGGCGCCAGCAGTGGCAGCTCACCGTGCACAAGCAGCAGATCGCCGAACAGGCCTCGCAGGCCAAGAGCCGTTTCCTGGCCACGCTGGGCCACGAAGTACGCACGCCCATGACCGGCGTACTGGGCATGAGCGAACTGCTGCTTGCCACGCCACTGGACGAGCTGCAGCGCGGGTACGCGGCCTCCATCCAGCACGCCGGCGCGCACCTGCTGCGGCTGGTCAACGACGCGCTCGACCTCGCCCGGATCGAGGCGGGCCGGCTGGAGCTGGATATCCGGCCGTTCGATCTGATGTCGATGCTTGCCCAGGTCGACGCGCTGATGGAACCGATGGCACACCATCGCGGGCTGGCCTACGAACGCAGCTTCACCCTGCCTGGCCCCATCCAGGTCAGCGGCGATGAAATGCGCGTCCGGCAGATCCTGATGAACCTGCTCGGCAACGCGATCAAATTCACCGAACACGGCCACGTGGGGCTGGGCATCGATCTGGTCGAACAGGGCACCGGGGTGGTGTTCGACGTGTCCGACACCGGCCCGGGCATCAACCGTGACCAGCAGGAGCGCCTGTTCCACCGCTTCGAACAGGCCGACGGTCCGCGTACCGCCTCCCGCTACGGCGGCAGCGGGCTGGGCCTGGCGATCTGCCAGGAACTGGCGGTTGCGATGGGCGGGCGGATCGAAATCGACAGCCAGCCGGGCCAGGGCGCGCGGTTTACCGTGCATCTTCCGCTGCCCTGGTCGCAGCGCAGCGGTCCGGCGTCGCAGGCCGTGCCCGACGGAAGCGTGATCGCGCTGCCTCCGCTGCGGATCCTGCTGGTGGAAGACGACGCCACCGTGGCCGAGGTGATCGCGGGACTCCTGCGCGCGCGCGGCCATGCCGTGGTGCATGCGCTGCACGGCCTGGCCGCGTTGTCGGAAGTGGCAGCCGGTGCCTTCGATGTCGGCCTGCTCGACCTCGACCTGCCGGCGCTGGATGGCATCGCCATCGCCGGCCAGCTGCGCGCGATGGGGTATGCGCTGCCGCTGATTGCCGTGACGGCGCGTTCGGATGCCTACGCCGAGCAGCAGGTCCTGGCTGCGGGGTTCGACGGTTTCCTGCGCAAGCCGGTCACCGGAGACCTGCTGGTGTCGGCCATCGCCCAGGCCTGCGCGAAGCGACGGGCAACGACGGACGGTGCCGCTGTTCAATAGGCTGTGCGTCAGAAAAACGCAGAATCAATCTAAAACTTCACTTGCGCGACTGTGACGCCGTCACGCATATGCCGCTGCACCGCGCGGGCGAAGGTTCTACCGTTACGCCGATGAGAACGATGACGCTGCGCTGAAAGGTGACGTTTCCGCGAGCACTCCTGCGCGGGCGGGCGATGGTGGTGTTGCTGGCATGCCTGGGGGCCTGGCCGGAGGCGCGCGCCGCGGGCGTGGTACAGATTCCCACCCCGCGCCTGCTGGGTCTGGCCGACGGCCTGCATGATCCGCACGTGCGTGCCATCGCCGAGGATGCCTCCGGTTACCTGTGGCTGGCCGGCAGCGATGGCCTGCTGCGGTTCGATGGCCAGCGCTTCCGCCAATGGCGACGGGAAGAAGGCCTGCCGGACGTGGACCTGCAGGCGGTGCATGTCGATCCGCGCGACCGCCTCTGGCTGGGCACCGCCAACGAGGGCCTGGTGATGATGGGCAACGAGCGCACCGGCTTCCAGCGATTGTCGGCATCGGCACCTTCTGGCCTGCGCTCGGGCCAGGTGCGCCAGATCAGCAGCAGTGCCGATGGCTGGGTCTGGGCCATCGGCAGCGACCAGCACCTGTACGGGGTGTCGCCACGCGACGGGCAGTGGCGGCGGCACGCGTTGCCCGGGGGCGCGGTGGCTGCGCTGGTCCGCGACCGCAGCGGGGTGCTGTGGGTGGCCCAGGCCGCAGCCCTGTGGCGGCGCAACGGCACGCACTTCACCCGCGTCGCGCTGCCGGCCGCGGTCACGGCGCCGATCCGGTCGTTGTGGGCCGACCCCGACGGCGGCGTGGATGTCAGCACGTCGCGTGGCACCTGGACGATCGCAGCGAACGCGCAGGCGCGCGCGGGGGCATTGGAGGCGCGTCGCGTGCTGCGCAGTGCCGATGGCACGCTCTGGCAGCAGGGCCGCACGGGGCTGCAACGGCGCGAGGCCGGAAAGATCGTGCCGGTGGCAATGCCCCTGCCGCCCGGCGCAGCGCCGGGGCCGGTGGTGGTCAGGCAGGCGCTGCAGGATCGCAGCGGCGACCTGTGGTGGGTCAGCGAGCGCCATGGCGTGTGGTGGCTGTCGGCGCGATGGCGGCAGTTCACCGCGCTGCCTGCTGTCGCGGACGGCACCCCCGGCATCGGCAGTCACTATGCCCTGGCGCTGGCGGCATCGGGCCCCCACCACGCCTGGGTGGCAGGCAGCCGGGGGTGGCTGCAGCGGCTTGACCTGCGCAGCGGACAGGGCCGCGACGTCACCCCCTACCCGCAGGCCGGGGTGACCGCGTTGCCGGTGGGCCTGGACGAAGACGCACACGGCCGGGTGTGGCTGGCCAGTGCCGACCGCCTTCTTCGCTACGATCCACGGCAAGGCGAGCGGCGGGTGTGGCCGCTCGGCCTGCACGCGCCGCATGCCGCCCTGTCGCTGCAGGTCTGCGCGCAGCAGGTCTGGCTCGCCCAGCAGCAGGCAGTGCAGGCATGGTCACCCAGCGGCGAGCTGCTGCGCAGCGTCACCCCGCAGGCCGCAGGGCTGAGCGCGGACGTGCCGGTGCGCCAGCTGCTGTGCACGCGTGACGGCGAACTATGGGCGACCGATCCGGCGGGCGCGATGCGCTGGTCGACCCTGCGCGAGCGGTTTGAACGGGTGTCGGGCGATGGTGACGGCGGCGTCTCGGCGATCGCCGAAGCCGATGACGGCAGCCTGTGGATCAGCCGTGCAGCAGCGCTGGAACACTACCGGCGTGGCCCGGGGCACCTGCAGCGCCTGCGCCGGATCGACAGCGCCGACGGCTATCCACGGCTGCGTGCCGACGCGCTGGTGGCCGGACGCGACGGCGTGGCCTGGGCGGGCGCCGCCCGCGGACTGATCCGGGTCGATCCGCGCACGGGCGACGTGGATGTGCTGGGTACGGCGCAGGGGCTGCCGGTACAGGAGGTGCTGGCGCAGCGCCTGCTGCGTACGGGGTCGGGGGCCGTGGTGGCGGCCATGCGCGAAGGCGGACTGCTGGCCTTCGATCCGGGCGCGCTGCGGCCGCCTGCCGCGTCGCCGGTGCTGGTCTTCGACGCCATGAGCCGTCGCCGCCATGGCAGGGTGCTGCAGGTGCCGATTGCGGCGCAGCCGGCCATGCTGGGCACCGCCGATCGCAATGTGCGGATCGCTGTCAGGCTGCTGGGACGCGGCGATCCGGACCGTATCCACTACCGCTTCCGGCTGCTTGGGCAGGATCCGGAGTGGGTGGACACCGGACCGGTGGCGCAGCGGCTGTTTACCCGCCTGCCGGCCGGCGACCATACCCTGCTGGTGCAGGCGCGGCACGCCAACGGCCCTTGGTCGAGCGTGCGCCAGCTGCCGCTGCGGGTGTTGCCGCGGTGGTGGGAAACGCCACTGGGCCGCACCGCGGCAGGCGTGGCGATCTGCATCGCAACGGTGTGCGCAGCGCGCCTGCATCAGCGACGGCGGCGGCGTCGGGCGCGTCGACGCCAGGCACGTGCGCGTCGCCAGCGTGCCGAACAGGACTCGCTGCAGCGCAGCCGGTTCCTGGCCGAGCTGGGCAGCCAGGTGCGGGGACCGCTGACGCCGGTGCTGGGGTGGAGCGAACTGCTGCTGCAGTCGCCGTTGTCGCCCGCGCAGCGCGAACAGGTGGGCAGCCTGCAGCAGGCCGGGCACCATCTGGTGCAGTTGATGGACGATGCGCTGGACCTGGCGGGCATCGAGTCGGGGCGTCTGCAGCTGCAGCCGGGCGTGTTCGCCCTTGATGCGGTGCTGCGCGAGCTGCATGCGCTGCTGCGGCCGGTCGCGCGCGGCAAGGCGCTGGCACTGCGGTGGAGCACCACGCTGGACCCGGGCACCTGCTTCAAGGGCGACGTGAAGCGACTGCGCCAGATTCTGCTGAACCTGCTGGGCAATGCGCTGAAGTTCACCGTGCACGGGCAGGTAAGCCTGTCCGCACGCGCCTCGCCCGATGGCGCGGCGCTGTGGCTGTGCGTGGCCGATACCGGTCCTGGCATGACCGCAGCGCAGCTGCAGCGCCTGTTCCAGCGTTTCAGCCAGGTGGATGCGCCCGCCACCTGGGCGCGCCATGGCGGCAGCGGGCTGGGCCTGGCGATCAGCCGCGAACTGGCCGAGGCGATGGGCGGCACACTGGGGGTGGACAGCCAGCGCGGGCAGGGCACCCGGTTCCAGCTCGCCCTGCCGTGGCGTGCCTTGCCCGGCGTGGCGGCCCCGACCCCGCCACGTGAACCGACCCAGCCCCGCTCGCTGCGGATGATGGTGATGCTGCCGCCAGAGGCGGTCGAGGCGCTGCACGTGGTGAGCGCGCTGCTGCGGGCGCAGGGCCACCGCGTGGTGGCGGTGCGTGATGTCGACGGGTGGATACGCGACGTGGACCCCGGCCCGTGGGACGTGATCGCCGCCGACCCGGACATGTTGGCGGCGGGCGGGCGCCTCAGCGCCCGCCTGAACTGGCTGTGGCCAGGGGTGCGGCGGGTCGCGTTGACCGCGCGGGCCGACGCCTGCGCCGAGCGTGACGCGCGTGCAGGCGGCTTCGAGGTATTCCTGCGCCTGCCGGTGACCGGGGCGCGGCTCGCCGCAGCGCTGGGAACACCGTGACCGGCGTGCTCGCCTGCACCCTGCGTGGCCTGGCGGCGGTCCTGCTGGGCATGCTGCTCGCCGCCGCTGTGCAGGCGGCACCGCCGAACGCGCTGCGCTTCACCACGGCCGAGGGGCTGCCTTCCAATGCCGTGCACCAGGTGGTGGAAGACCGGGTCGGCTACCTGTGGTTCGCCACGGACGACGGCCTGGCCCGCTTCGATGGACAGCATTTCCGGATCTGGCGCATCGAACAGGGCCTGGCCGACAATCAACTGCTGTCGATCGCGATCGACGCAGCGGACAGGTTGTGGATCGGTACCGCCCAGGGGCAGCTGATGCGCATGTCGGCCGACCGCGCGCACATCGCGCATTTCGACCCGGCGCGGTTTCCCCTGCTGGCCAACGCGGCGATCGGGGTGGTGCTGCCGGCGACGGATGGCGCGGTGTGGTTCGGCACCCGTGACGCAGGCCTGTTCCGGCTCGACCCGGGGCAGCGCCTGCGCCAGTTCCTTCCAACCCCGCGCGGCGACGGGCTTCCCGACCGGCGCGTGGACCACCTGGCCATGACGGCCGACGGCTCGCTCTGGGTGGGAACGCCGCGGGGTCTGGCCCGCTGGCGCGAGGGGCGCTTCGAGGCGGTGCCCGCGCTGCTCGCCGACGCGCCGGTCAGCGCATTGCTGGTCGACAGCGAAGAACACCTCTGGGTGGGCGGGGCGGCAGGCCCGTGGCGCTGGACCCGCGCCGGCCGGTTGGAAGCGGTCGACGCCAGCACGGGCACCCGCGCGTTGGGGCGTTCGCGTCGCGGCGGGCCGTGGCTCGGCGACGACGCGCAGGTCTGGAAGCGCGGTGCCGAGCCGCTGCCGGACGTGGACGTGGCACCGCTGGCCAGCGCGGACCGGCCGCAGTTCCGTGCGGCGCTGGAGGACCGTCACGGCAGTGTCTGGCTGCTGGGGCGGCACCTGGGGGTTTGGCGGTTACCCCCGCATTGGCAGTATTTCACCCCGATGCCGCACGCGCCCACGGCGGCCCCCGCCGCCAGCAACGTGCGTCTGGAAGCGGGGCTGCCCGCGACGGAACTGGCCTGTGTCGACGGCAGCCGCTGGCGGCTGGACGCCGAGGCCATCGAACGCCAGCCCGCGCGCAATGCGGCGGCGCGGCGCTGGCGCTGGGACATCGATCGACCCCGCCCCAGCGGCAGGCTGGCGTTGCACTGCGCGGTGGGCGGGGGGCTGTGGATGGGCGGGCGGCATGGCGTGAGTCGCTGGCAGGACGGGCGTTTTCACCCCGTGCCCGGTGTGCAGGCGGACGTCAGCGCGCTGCACGTCACCGACGCGGCGTCGCTCTGGGCGGCCAGTCCGGGGCGGGTGGGTCGCTACCAGCTCCAGGACGGCGTGGCCCGCCCGGGCGTGCAGGTGGACGCACGCCAGGGCCTGCCGGTCGTGCGGCTGGCCTCGCTGGCAACCGATGCGCACGGCACGTTGTGGGCCAGCAGCGCGCGCGGCCTGCTGCGCCTGCGCCCGCGTGAGGGCGTGGTGCGCCTGTACACGCGCAGCGAGGGCGTGCCGGACGCGGCGATCAACGCGCAGTTGCAGGCCGACGGCGACAGGATGCTGGCGGTGGACGTCGACGGCCGGGCGGTCCGCTTCGATCCGGAGGGCCTGGCCGGCTGCAGGGGTGAACCGGCGCTGGTGGTCGAGCGGGTCCAGCTGTACCGCGACGGAGCGCTGCAGACGCTGCCACCGGCGCAGGTCGTGCAGCTGCGCCCGGAGGATCGCGACATCCAGGTCAGTGTCCGCCTGCTGGGAGCGCCCGTGCAGGCGCGCCAGCAGTACCGGTTCCGGGTGTGTGGGCTGGACCGGGAATGGATCCGCGTCGGCCGCAGCGGCACCCGCGGCTTTCCGCGTCTGCCGCCGGGTGAGCACCGTCTGGAATTCCAGGCGCGGTTGTCCGATGGCAGCTGGTCCTCCACCGGATCGTTGCTGCTGCAGGTCGACCGCAGCGGCTGGTATCACCCGATGCTGGCCGGCGTGCGCGCCGGTGCCGGCGTGCTGCTGGTGGGCGGGGGCGCCTGGGTCGCACTGCGCCGGGTCGCGCGCGGCAGGCGCAGCGAGGCGTGCGCGCAGCGACTGGCGCTGACCCTGCGCTCGGCGCAGGCCAAGGCGCACTATCTGGCCACGCTGGGACACGAAGTGCGGACCCCGCTGACCGGCGTGCTCGGCATGAGCGAACTGCTGCTGGCCTCGCCGCTGCACGCGGCGCAGCGGCGCCGGGTGGAACGCATCCGGGAGGGCGGACAGGTCCTGCTCGAGCGGGTCAACCTGGCGCTGGACGAGGCGCGCCTGGAAGCGGGGTGCGCGCCACTGCAGCCGATCGATTTCGAGGTGGCGGCCGTGCACCGGCAATGGCTGGCACGCCAGGTCGTGCGGTCGTGCCGACGGGGCAGCGCGTTGGCGCTATGCCTGCATGTGGACCCGCACGCCCGCGCGCATGGCGACCCTCGCCGGCTGGCGCAGCTGCTCGATGCGGTGGCCGGGGTCCTGGTCCGGCGCACGGGGGCGGGACGGGTCGTGCTGCAGGTGGCGTGGCGACCCGGGCGCGAGGGCCTGCTGCTCGCGTTCGACGTCGCGGGCCGTGCGGCGCCGCGTGCGGGCCGCGCATCGATCACGCCGACCCCCTCGATCGCGTCGTTGCGTGCCGCGCTCGCCGCCGCCGAACGCCTGGCCGGTGCACTGGGCGGCGGGTTGTGCGTGCACGCGGTGGGCGGCCGACACTGGCGCGTGCAGGTAAGCCTGCCGATGCCGGTGGTGGCCGGCGCCTGCGGACCGCATGCTGCGCGGAGCGCGTGCCGGGTCCTGCTGGTGGACGACGACCCCGGCGCCGCTGCGGCAGGCTGTGCGTTGCTGGGAACGCAGGGGGCACAGGTGGTCCGCGCCGCGCATGCGCTGGCCGCACTGACCGAACTGTCCGCTGCGCGGTTCGACGTTGTCCTGGTGGACACCGACCTGCGTGGCGTCGACGGCGTGAGCCTGGTCGGCCTCCTGCGCGCGCAGGCCCCGGGGACCCCGGTGCTGGCGATGTGCGCCGAGCCACGGGCCGGCCTGGCCACGCAGGTGCAGGCGGCCGGGGGCGTGGACCTGCTGCGCAAACCGGTCAGTGCCACGGCATTGGGGCGGGCGCTGCACGGGACAGAACCGTTTACCATCCACCGGTGACTTGTGCCGATTGCGTCAGGTCATGCCCAGTCCGTTCCAGGAGATCCATTGGTGGTGCCTTCGCGTTGGCTGCTCCTGCTGGGCATGCTGTGTCTGTGGCCGCTGCTGGCCGTGGCGCAGCCGATTCCGCCCACGCCGCGCCAGCTGACGGTGTTCGACGGGCTGCCCTCCAACACCGTCAACCGCATGGCGGAGGATGGCTACGGGTATCTGTGGCTGGCCACCAATGACGGCCTGGCACGGTTCGATGGTCGCAACTACCGGATCTGGCGTGCCGAAGATGGCCTGCGCGACAACATGATCTGGAGCGTGCACGTGGACGCGCGCAACCAGTTGTGGATCGGGACCGAGAATGCCGGGTTGGCGATGATGTCCGCCGATCGCCGCGAGCTCCGCTTTTTCGACCGCGCCAGCAATCCGGTGATCGGCAGCAACACCGTCTGGAGCCTGGCTTCCACCGGCGACGGTGCATTGTGGTTCGGCACGTACGAAGGCGGGCTGCACCGCCTCGACCGCAACGGCGTGATCACCCGCTTCATGCCCGAGCCGGGCAACAAGCGCAGCCTGCCGGCCGCGTCGGTCACGCACATGGCGACCACCCGCGACGGCAGCCTCTGGGTAGGTACCAAGGCCGGCCTGGCGCGCTGGACCGGGCGCGATTTCGAGCGCGTACCGGCGTCCCGGCTGCCCACCACGCTCATCAACGGCCTGACCGCCGAGCTTGATGGCAGCCTGTGGATCAGCACCAATGCCGGCACCGTGGTGCGCCGCGCCGACGGCAGCTTCGAGCCGGCACCCTGGAAGGTCGACGCCCGCGACCAGGTGCTTGGCATGATGCTGCGTGACGAACAGGGCGGGTACTGGCTCGACACGCTGTCCGGACTCGGGCGGGTCTACCAGGGCCGGTTCCAGCAGGTGCCGTTGTACAGCGCGGTCGCCCGCGGCCAGGTTCGACCGAACTGGACCGGTGGCTACGAGGATCGCGAGGGGGGCATCTGGCTGGCCAGTACCAACAGCGGGCTGTGGCACCTGCTGCCGCGCTGGTGGCAGTTTTCGGTGCTGTCGCGGTTGGAAGACGACCCGGCGTCGCTGCGCAATGGCTACGTGCTGGGCATGGCGGCCTCGGCCAATGGCGGCGTGTGGACGGTGGGCACGCATGGCGCACTGGACCGCTTCGATCCGGTGTCCGGGCGGGTCGAGCAGCATCGGACCTGGGTCGACGGAGGGCAGTGGCTGCAGTCGGTGCTGGAAGATCGCCGTGGCCAGGTGTGGATAGGTTCGCATGAAGCGGTGCTGCGCTATGACCCGCGCAGCGGCGCACTGCAGCGCTGGGGGCGCGATGCGGCGGCCGATGCGGCGCTGGAAGGCACGGTGGATACGCTGGTGCTGTGCGACGCCGGCCGGATATGGAGCGCGTCCTCGGGGGGATTGCAGCAGCGCGACAGCGACGGAAAGGTGCTGCAGCAGGTGTTGGCGGGCACGCGCGGGCTGGCCGCGGGCCAGCTGGTCCAGGACCAGTTGTGCGGTCCGCAGGACCATCTGTGGCTGGCCACCAGCCAGGGCCTGCTGCAATGGGAGCCGTCGCGCGCTGCATTCGCGCCGTTGCCCGGTGGCACGACGGTGGCCGTACATGCCCTGGCGCGTGCCAACGACGGCAGCATCTGGGTATCCGAGGAAGGCCAGCTGTTCCGCTACCGCTGGAACGGCGAGCGGCTGGAGCGCGAAGCGCACGTCGGGGCCGAGGTGGGCTATCCGCAGCTGTCGGCGACCGGCCTGGTGGTCGATGCCCAGGACATCGTCTGGGCGGCCAGCGCACGCGGGCTGATCCGCGTCGATGCCGCGCAGGGCAGCGTGCGCCAGTACGGCGTGCGCGATGGCCTGCCCAGCCAGGAGTTCCGTCGCGGCACCCTGGTGCGCACCGGCACCGGGCGCATTGCCGGCGGCACCCCGGCCGGGGTAGTGCTGTTCGACCCGGACCAGGTTCGACCGGCCACGCGGCGCGCGCCGCTGGTCATCGAGCGGGTGGAAGTGCGGCGCGGCGACCGGATGCTCGACCTGACCCACCTGGAGCCGCTGGAAATCGCCGACGCCGACCGCGATCTGCGGATCGTGGCGCGGCTGCTGTCGTTCGCCGACTCCGCGTCCAACAGTTACCGCTATCGCCTGGCCGGCTACGATCCGGACTGGGTGGAGGTCGGGCCGGGGGGCGAACGCGTGTTCTCCCGCCTGCCGCCGGGCCGCTACCGCCTGGAGGTACAGGCGCGCTCGGCCGACCTGGTGTGGTCGCGGGTGCAGGTGCTGGAATTCCGCGTGCAGCCGCCCTGGTGGCGCAGCGCGTCCGGCCTGCTGGTGATGGCCTCCGTCGCCTTGTTGCTGATGAGCCTGTTCGCCTGGCTGTACCGGCGCCGGGTCCAGCGCCGGCACGCCTACCAGCTGGCCCTGCACAAACAGGAGCTGGCCGAGCAGGCATCGGCGGCCAAGACCCGCTTCCTGGCCAACCTGGGCCACGAAGTACGCACGCCGATGACCGGCGTGCTGGGCATGAGCGAACTGCTGCTGGGTTCCACGCTGAGTCCGCAGCAGCGCAGTTACACCGAGTCGATCCGGCACGCCGGCGAACACCTGCTGCATCTGGTCAACGACGCGCTGGACCTGGCGCGGATCGAATCGGGGCGGCTGCAGCTGCAGAGCCAGCCGTTCGCACTGCAGGGAGTGATCGAGGACGTGTGCACCCTGATGGCGGCGCTGGCTGGACAGAAGGGCCTGCGCTTCGTGGTCGACAACGAACTGCCGCCCGGGCTGTGCAGCGTGGGCGACGCCGTACGCGTCCGCCAGATCCTGCTCAACCTGCTAAGCAATGCGGTGAAGTTCACCAGCCAGGGCGAGGTGCGGCTGAAGGTGCGCGCACAGGCCCCGTCGCGTGGCCTGTATTTCGAAGTATCCGACACCGGTCCGGGAATCAGCAGCGACCAGCAGCAGCGCCTGTTCCGGCGCTTCGAGCAGGCTGACGGCGCGCGCACGGCCGCGCAGTACGGAGGCAGCGGGCTGGGGCTGGCGATCTGCCGCGAGCTGGCGCTGGCCATGCAGGGCCAGATCGGGGTGGAGAGCCAGCTTGGCGTGGGCACGCGTTTCAGCGTGACCCTGCCACTGCCGTTGCAGATGGCCGACGCCACGGTGGGCAGCGCCGGCGTAAGCGAAGGCCAGCCGTTGCCGCCGCTGCGCCTGTTGCTGGTGGAAGACGACGACACCGTGGCGGACGTGATCGTCGGCCTGCTCAGTGCGCGTGGGCACCAGGTGGTGCATGCCGGGCATGCCCTGGCCGCCCTGCGCGAGGTCAGTGATGCGGCGTTCGATGTGGTCCTGCTCGACCTGGACCTGCCCGGCCTTGGCGGCATGGAGCTGGCCGGGCACCTGCGCAACCAGGGCTACGCGATGCCGTTGCTGGCGGTGACCGCGCGCACCGATCCGGGCATCGAAGAGCAGGTGCGTGCGGCCGGCTTCCAGGGCTTCCTGCGCAAGCCGGTCACCGGCGACCTGCTCGAGCAGGCAATAGCGCGGGTGGTGCTGAAGCGGTAGAGCCGACGGGTAGAGCCGACGGGTAGAGCCGACTGTCAGTCGGCTGCTCTTAGTCGCAGACCCCGCCGCCGACTGACAGTCGCCGCCACCGCGGTCGCGGAACAGCCTGCGGCGCCGGAATGCCATCGGACCCACGGTCCGCTCCTACGAAGGTCGCCTATTCGGCGACCTCCTCCACCTCGCGGGGCGAGGGGCGGGTGTCGGGGAGCTGCCAGAAGATCACGGTGGAGGTGAGGGTGATCACCCCTACGCAGACGAACGTGGCGTGCAGCGCGGCCGTGGCGCCGTGCAGTGCGTCGAGCTGGCCGAACGCGGCCAGCAGGCTGCCGGCCGCGGCCGCGCCGAAGCCGGTGGCCAGCATCATCACCATCGACAGCAGGCTGTTGCCGGAGCTGGCGAAATCGCGGTCGAGGTCGCGCAGGGTCACCGTGTTCATCACGGTGAACTGCAGTGAGTTGACCGCGCCGAACAGCGCCAGCTGCAGCACCCGCAGCCACATCGGCTGGCCCGGCACCATGAAGATGAAACTGGCCATGGCCAGCCCCACCAGCACCGTGTTGACCATCAGCACGCGACGGTAGCCGAAGCGTTCGACCAGCTTCACCGCGTAGCGCTTGGACAGCATGCCGGCGGCGGCCACCGGGATCATCAACAGACCGGCGTTCATCGGGCTCATGCCCATGCCCACCTGCAGCAGCAGGGGAATCAGCAGTGGCATCGCGCTGCTGCCGATCCGCGAGAACAGGTT
Organism: Stenotrophomonas sp. NPDC077420; assembly: GCF_044543385.1. NCBI lineage: Bacteria > Pseudomonadati > Pseudomonadota > Gammaproteobacteria > Lysobacterales > Lysobacteraceae > Stenotrophomonas > Stenotrophomonas sp. NPDC077420. Next base: position 46,873 of record NZ_JBITVZ010000016.1, on the reverse strand, counting down.
GCCGAGAATGCCGATGCGATAGCTGGGCACATGGAACAGGGCCAGCGAGAACAGCGGCGCGGTGGAATTGGCCGCATGCAGCCAATAGCCGACCAGTGCAGCCAGCCCGGCCACGGTCATCAGCATGACCAGGGCATGCGGGGTGCCCATCCCGGAGATGCCGTCCAGCGCCAGCGACAACACCACCATGCCGAAGGCCAGCATCAGGTAGCCGGCGATGTCGAAGCGGGTGCGGTGTTCGGCATAGTGGTCGGGCATGATCTTCAGTGCCGCCACGTAGCCGATCACGCCGATCGGCAGGTTGATCAGGAAGACCCAGTGCCAGGACGCCACTTCCACCAGCCAACCGCCCAGCGTAGGGCCGATGAGCGGGCCGACCAGGGCCGGAATGGCGATGAAACTCATGGCGCGCAGGAACTGCTCGCGCGCTACCGAGCGCATCACCGCCAGGCGGCCGACCGGCAGCAGCATCGCGCCGCCCACGCCCTGCAGCACGCGCGCGGCGACCAGCTGGTGCAGGGTCTGCGCCAGCGCGCAGGCCAGCGAGCCCAGGGTGAACAGGATGATCGCGGCCAGGAAGGTGCGGCGCGTACCGAAGCGGTCGGCGATCCAGCCGGAGGCAGGGATGAAGGTGGCCACCGCCAAGGCATAGCTGAACACCACCGACTGCATCTGCAGCGGGCTTTCGCCCAGGCTGCGCGCCATCGCCGGCAGTGCGGTGTTGACGATGGTCGAGTCCAGCATCTGCATGAAGATCGCCAGCGACACCAGCCACAACAGGGGCCGGAACGAGGCGTAGCTGGGGGTCGTCATCGTGTGCACCTTCATCAACGAGGTGCACATGATCGCAGATGCGGGGCAATGGCCGGTGACGGGCGCCGCGCCGACGTGCGTGGCTTGGCGACGTGCGCGGTCTTACATCAACGGCGGCTGATGGAATGTACGGCTTCTACCAGGACCTGCACATGGTCGGGATTCATGTCCGGCGACATGCCGTGGCCGAGGTTGAACACGTGGCCCTCGCGGGAACCGCCATTGCCGCGCGCGTAGCTGTCCAGTACCTCCCCGGCGGCACGTTCGATCGCCTCCGGGTTGCCGTACAACGTGGCCGGGTCCAGGTTGCCCTGCAGCGCCACGCGACCCCCGGTACGGGCCACCGCGTCGGCCAGGTCCAGGGTCCAGTCCACCCCCAGCGCGTCGGCGCCGGTGTCGGCCAGGTCGGCCAGGTGCAGGCCGGTGCCTTTGCCGAACAGGATCAGCGGGGTGCGCTGCCCGCCTTCGCCGCGTTCCAGCTCGCGCGCGATGCGGGTCAGGTAGCGCAGCGAGAATTCGCGGTACATGGCCGGGCTGAGCACGCCGCCCCAGGTGTCGAACACCTGCAGCACCTGTGCGCCGGCGGCACGTTGTGCGGCCAGGTAGGCCACCACCGCGTCGGTCACCACCGAGAGCAGCTGGTGCAGCGCGGCCGGTTCGTTCAGCGCCATCGCCTTGATCCGCGCGAAGTCCTTGCTGCCGCCGCCTTCGACCATGTAGCAGGCCAGCGTCCACGGGCTGCCGGAGAAGCCGATCAACGGCACCCGGCCATCCAGCTCGCGGCGGATCACCCGCACCGCGTCCATCACATAGCGCAGCTCGGTTTCCATGTCCGGCACGCCCAGCCGCGCGATCGCGGCGGCGTCGCGTACCGGGTGGCGGAACTTCGGGCCTTCGCCTTCCACGAAATACAGCTCCAGGCCCATCGCGTCGGGAATGGTCAGGATGTCCGAGAACAGGATGGCCGCGTCCAGGTCGAAGCGGCGCAACGGCTGCAGGGTGACCTCACAGGCGATGTCCGGGTTCTTGGCCATGGCCAGGAAACTGCCGGCCTTGGCGCGGGTGGCGCGGTACTCGGGCAGGTAGCGGCCGGCCTGGCGCATCAACCAGACGGGGGTGCAGTCCACCGGTTCGCGGCGCAGGGCGCGCAGCAGGCGATCGTGGCGGGAGGGGTTGGTCACGGGATGCTTCCTTGGAATCGGGTTCAGGTGATCTGGTAGCCGCGCCGCAGCTCGGCGTCACGCGCCTTGTCGAAGGCCGCCCGGGCCTCGGCTTCATCGGCGAACTGCTGGCGGCGCAACCGCGCGCGCCCGCCAACCGGACCCGACTCGAGCAGCAGCTCCCAGCTGCCGAACAGGTCCGGCTGCAGCGTGAGCTGGAGATAGTGGGCCGGCTCGGTGCCGACCGGGGCGTGCAGCAGGAAAACGCGCATGGCCGCGATTGTAGCCGCGAACCGGCAACGCGGCCGTCACTGCCCCCGAAGTACCTGCAGGACGTCGGCTTCATCGATGTCGCCCACGACCTGCGCGCGACCGATGCCCTGCCACAGCACCAGGCGCAGGCGACCGGCCACGTTCTTCTTGTCCAGCCGCATCCGCGCCAGCAGCGCGTCGGGCTGCAGCCCGGCAGGGATCTCCACCGGAAGTTCGTAGCGCAGCAGCAGGTCGCGCAGGTGCCCGGTGTCCTCCGCAGGGCTCATGCCCAACTGTGCCGACAGCCGCGCGGCCAGCACCATCCCCACCGCGACGGCTTCGCCGTGGTTGAGGTTGTCGTTGCCGGGCGCGCCGTAGCCCTGCTCGGTTTCGATCGCATGGCCGAAGGTGTGGCCCAGGTTGAGCAGGGCGCGTTCGCCGCGTTCCAGCGGATCGCGGGCGACGATCTCGGCCTTGTGCTCGCAGCTGCGCGCGATCGCCTGGGCCAGCGCGGCGTCGTCGCCGGCCAGCAGCGCGGCGTGCTCGGCCTGCAGCCATCGGAAGAACAGCGGGTCGCGGATCGCGCCGTACTTGATCACTTCGGCCAGGCCGGCGCGCAGTTCGCGCGGCGGCAGGGTGCGCAGCGCGGCGGTATCGGCGATCACCGCGCGCGGCGGGTGGAACGCGCCGACCAGGTTCTTGCCTTCGGGGATGTCCACCGCGGTCTTGCCACCGACCGAGGAATCGACCATGGCCAGCAGGGAGGTAGGCAACTGCACGCAGTCGACCCCGCGCATCCAGCAGGCAGCCGCGAACCCGGCCAGGTCGCCGGCCACGCCGCCGCCCAGGGCCATCACGCAGGCATCGCGGGTCGCCCCCAGCGCCGCCAGCGCGGTGATGGCCTGGCCGAAACTGGCCAGGGTCTTGGAGGCTTCGCCAGCCGGCAGCACCAGCTCGCCGATCAGCAGCTCCGGGCGTTCGGCCTGCAGCGCCTGCCGGACCCCGGCCAGGTACAACGGCGCGACCGCGCTGTCGCTGAGCAGCAGCACGTGGCGGCCGCGCACGTGCCGGGCCAGCAGCGCGCCCTGGCCCAGCAGGCCCGGGCCGATGTGGATGGTGTAGGGCGTGTCGCCGCCCACGGCGACGGTGCGGGGAGAAGCGGTCATGCGGAAGGTTCCAGTCGCTGCCAGTGCGTGGCCAGGCGCAGCACCAGCTGCGCGGTGGCGTCGCCCGGCGTGTACAGATCGGTGTCGAGGGTGAGGTCGGCCAGGCCGTGGTAGAGCGGGTCGCGCACGCTGGCCATGGCGTGCAGTACCTGCTCGCGGTCGGGCCGTTGCAGCAGCGGCCGGGTGCGGTCGCGGGCCAGCCGCTCCAGCTGTGCGGCCACGCTGACCCGCAGGTAGACCACGAAGCCGCGTTGCGCGATCGCCGCGCGGTTGTCCGGGTCCAGAACGGCGCCGCCCCCGGTGGAGACCAGCTGGCCGTGGCCCGCCAGCAGCTGCTGGATGACCTGGCGTTCGTGCTGGCGGAATCCGGCCTCGCCGGAGTGCTCGAAGATCGTCGCAATGCTGGCACCGGCCGCATCGACGATGGCCTGGTCGGCGTCGACGAAGTCCAGGGTGAAGCGTTCGGCGAGGCGGCGCCCGATGCAGGTTTTGCCGGCGCCCATCGGGCCAATCAGGATCAGGTTCGGAGCGGGATTCATTACCCGCGATGCTACCACCTCCCTGTGCGCGCCTCGGGCAGCACGCGGCGGTGTTCGTCCAGCACCACCACGCGGTCGGCCAGCCCCGGCAGGGTACGCAGCGCCTGCCGGCTGACCCGTTCGTAATACTGCACGAAGCGCTCCAGCTGGGCACGGCTCATGCTGCTGCGCTGCGGCTGCGCGGCCTGCAGGTTCTGCTCCTGCTGCCAGCGCCAGCGGGGTACCACGGCGAAGTCCGGCGGTTGCAGGAACCACAGGCGGTGGCAACGCTGCCACAGCGCGGGGTAGTGCTGGGCCAGCGCGTGGTTGCACCAGCGGCGCCAGCGGCCATCGGCGTCGGCTTCGCGTTCGAGCGTGTTGAGCGGCGTGTCCAGTTCATCCTCGGCCTGCGCCGGCGTGCCCAGGAACCAGCCTTCGAACACCAGCAGGTCCAGCCCCTCCTGCAGCCTTGGCCACTGCGCCACGGGCAGTCGCTCGTCGGCCAGTTTGTCGAAGCGTGGCAGCGCGACCGGCGCGCGTGCGGCGATGGCGTCCAGCGTGGCGTGCGCCAGGGCCAGGTCATGGGTGCCGGGCGGACCGCGGGTCAGCAGCAGCGGGTGCACCTGGCGGGCCAGGCGCTGGCGATCGGCGCGGGTCAGGTAGACGTCGTCGATGGACAGCATGGCCGCGCGCAGGCCGCGCCGCTGGGCCAGCGCCACCACCTGGGCGGCCAGCGTCGATTTGCCGCTGCCCTGCAGGCCGCTGATCGCCAATACTGGTACGCCGGCGCCTGCCGCCAGCGCGTCGTCCAGCGCCTGCGCGACCAGTGCATCGGGAAATCCTTTGTTCCGGGGCATGTGCGCTGCAACGTGCATGCGGTGACAATAATCCCAAACCGACCCGCAAGATACCCACCATGACCGACCTCTACGCAGAAGCGCTCTCCACCTTTGCCGCGCTGTACGACGAAGCGCGGAGCAGCGCCGAAATCGAACCCAATGCCATGACCGTGGCCACCGTGTCGGCGGCGGGCCAGCCCTCGGCGCGCACGGTGTTGCTGAAAGCCTTCGACGCCCGTGGCTTCGTGTTCTATACCCACCTGGACAGCCACAAGGGACGCGACCTCCAGGCCAATCCACATGCCGCGCTGCTGTTCCTGTGGCGCAGCCTGCGCGACGCGGGCATCCAGGTGCGCATCGAGGGCAGCGTGGAACAGGTCGACGCCGCCGAGGCGGACGCCTACTTCGCCTCGCGTCCGCGCATGAGCCAGATCGGTGCGTGGGCCTCGCTGCAATCGCGCACGCTGGCCTCGCGTGAGGCGTTCGATGCGCGCGTGGCCAGCGCCGAGGCCAGTTTTGCCGGCCGTGAGGTGCCACGCCCGGACGGCTGGGGAGGGCTGCGCGTGGTGCCGCGCCGGATCGAGTTCTGGTACGGCGCGCAGTTCCGCCTGCACGAACGCTGGTGCTACGAGATCGACGCCGATGGCCGCTGGAGCAAGCGCCTGCTCTATCCCTGACCGCGCCGGCTGCCGCACGCCTGCGGCAGCCGGCGTGTCGCTCAGCCGACCACCGGCAGGATCAGGCTGCCGATCAGCGGCGACATCGACTTCTGCGCGCCGGTGATTGCGCCCACCGCCTCGAACAGCGCGTGCAGCTGCTCACGGCGGGTTGCGCGGTCGGCTTCCCGGGCGAAGGCATCCAGCGTGGTGGTATCGGGCACCGCGCGTCGGGTCGGCGACGCGCCGGTGCTGCTGGCCGGCTCACGCTGCAGCCAGTAGCGTGCTTCCAGCGCTGGAACCGAGCGCGGGTCCTGCAGCGCCTGGGCCAGCCGGTCCAGGTCTGCGCCGTGCGTGTCCAGCAGCGCCGCCCAGGTCTCGGCACGTGGGGTGGTGGCCGAGCACAACGCCTGGTAGCGCATCAGCGGGCTGGTCAGCGTGCCTTCCCCGAGACGGTCATGGCGGGTGGTCTGGGTGGTCCGCGCATGCTGCACGGACAGGGTGGGTGATACCCCCGGAAGCACCGGTACCGGCACGGTCACGCCCACGGTCTGCGAACCGCCGGTGGCCAGCCGCACGGCATGCAGGTGGTTGCCCCGCGCCGACGCCGGGAAGTCCGGATCGGTCTGGAAGGTAGGGCGGAAGAAGCGCACCACGCACTGGACGGTGCCGGTGATGTCGAGGCCGGTGGTCAGCGGGTCGATCAGCGCCTGCGCTTCGCGCAGTGGCAGGGTGCCCCATTCCGGAAGCTGCTGTTCCACGTGGGACAGGATGGTGCCCAGGGCCGGACCGAGACGGGCGGCCAGGGTCACTTCCAGGTAGGTCCCGTCGCGCAACGGGTCCGGGTCCTGGCGGACATGGCGGGCCACGGACACCTCACCGCCCGCACCGAACAGGGGCAGCGCGGCCGACAGCGACACGGTGCCGCGGGTAGTGGCAATGCGCTGGATCTGCTCGCGGAACGCGTGGGTGGCGCGATGCACCCGTTCGCGATCATGCGGCAGGGTGGTGTCCTGGATGCGTCGGGCAGTGGCCTGGACCGTACGCTGCAGGTGTTCCCATTGCGCGTGCGCCGGCCCGGCATCCGGCTCGGGAGCCGACTGCAGCCAGGCCAGGGTGTCGAGCATGTGGATCATGACCGCTTCGCGCGTGGCGCCCGGCCCGCCCCAGTCCTGCGCCAGCGACGCCAGCGGCGCGGCGGCCTGCGCAGGCGCACGCCGTGACAGGTCGGCCAGTGCCTGAAGGTGGTCGAAGGCCACACCCACATGCCCTGCCGCGTCCAGCCTTTTGCTCATGGCGTCCGGACGCCGCGGCTGCTGCATCAGCTTGCGCACCTTGCGCAGGGCCGGAGAGCGCACCTCGCCGAGGCGGGCGAGCAGATGCGCAACGCGCGCGTCCAGCACCTTGCGGATCTCGGGGGTGTGGCTTGCGGGCCGGCCGTCGCTGGCCAGCTCGGTCAGCCGGGTGGGCAGCGAGGCGCGCAGCTCGGTGCGGCTCACCGCAGCGTTGGCGCCCAACTGGCCGACGCCATGGCCGACCGAGCCGCCCAGTGCGGCACCGTGGGTGGTCATGCCGGCGCGGATCAGCAGTGGGCGCTTGCCGAAGTCCAGCGGGCGCAGTACCGCCTGTTCCCCCAGCAGCAGCGGCAGCGTCGGCGCGGACTGCCAGGCCTGGGCGCGGCTGGTACGCTCGTCATACCGGTCGCGACGCGGCTCGACCACGCGCTTGAACGCGCGCTGCAGCGCGTTGCCGCCCAGTCGGCGTGCCACCGATGCGTGCGCCAGGCGCAGCACCCGGGTGCGCATCGACATCGAAATCTCGGCATCGCCTTCGGTCGAGTAGCCGCTGAGGCTGCCGCTGACGCCGACCCCCGGTGCGACCCCCGCCTGCACGCTGGCTTCCGCCATCACCGTGGCGCTGCGGATGGTGCCGATGGTCAGGTCGTCGAACGTGCCCGTGCTGCATTCCTGGCGTGCGCCTGCCGCCAGCCCCGCGTCGGCCGCGCCTGGCAGTCCGAAGCGGACCCCCAGCATGCCGCCGGTGCCGGCGCTGCGCTGCGAACCGGGAAGCGCGTTGACGCGTTCCCGTTCGGTGTGGCGGGCGATCTGCTCGTGCAGCATCGCCTCGGCGCGTGCCGCCCGGGTCAGGTCGTAGAGTGCCCGGCGCAGCTGCTGCTGCCGTTCTGCCGCGTAGGCGTGCTTCGGCAGCGACCGGATCGCCCGCAGCAGCAGGCTGCACTCTTTGCGGGTCAGGGCCCGGTCGCGCTTGAGTGCCATCGCATCCACGACGTTGCCGAACCCGGCCGGCAGTTCACGGTGCGCCGTGTCGAGCAGCCCCAGGATCTGCCCGCTCAGGACGTCCAATGCCTCCGGGTTGGGGCCCGGCGCACGTGCCGGGTCGCCAGGGTCGCCATTGGCGGCGTTCGACGGCATCCGCGTCACCTTCACCGGGGCGGGCAGCGCACGAACGGCCTGGTTGCTGATGGCCGTCAGCGGCATGGGGTGTGGAGGAACACGAATGGGCGTATCGCGGCGACCGCGCAGCACGTGTGCAGCGCGGAGGACGAAGCTGGGGAGGATCCTGGCGGAAGCTGGGAGCATGCGGAATTCCTGATGGCAGTGAGCGGACGTTCCACCGGCTCGGCAACGTTGCCGGTGTGATCCGGAACCTACCGGCGGCGTCCGGGCTTGCACATTCCGTTTCGCGCAGAGAATTCACACGGGGTTTTTCTTGATGAATCCGACGCACCGGAGCAGCTGTGCCAATGGCGATCGGTGCTATTGCTCTTGCCTATCAGTCCAAACGCGTGTGGGCGACAGGACGCCCGGGTAAGACCGGGAAATCCCGGTGCGGCACGCCCCAATGTCGCCTTTTGCGCGATAGCGTGCATCTGCACAGGCGGTTGAGCGCGTTGGATCGGTTGTCGCATTCTGCGCTTGCAGTAGCGGCAATGATGAACACGTCGCAGCACGAAAAATATGCGAATGGGTTTAGGAATTTTCCTGATGCAATGTCGGATGACGCCTGATCTGCGTGTCGGTCAACCGCGGGTTGCGCCGCATCCGCGTCAGCCTCCGTCCCGCATCCAGCGCCATAGGGTCGTTCGCGACACACCGAGCCGTGCCGCCAGCTGTTCGCGGTTGCCGCCATGTTCGCCCAGCCATTGCTGCAGCTGGGTCGGCGAAGGCCGCGCGGCAGCCCCCCGCGGCAGCGCGGGCGGCGCCGCTGCCGCGGGCGCGATCTGCTGCAGCTCGGGCAGCCACGGCTGCAGGTCTGCCAGCCGCAGCACGCCGGCCTGTGCCGGCCAATGGATGCGCAGGCGGTCGACCAGGTTGCGCAGTTCGCGCACGTTGCCCGGCCAGGCGTACGCGCACAGCCGCTCGGTGGCCGCCGCATCCAGTGGCGAGGGGCGCTGTCCCAGCTGCTGGAAGAAGTGCTCCAGCAGCACGGCGACATCCTGCGGCCGCTCGCTCAGGGCCGGCAGGGCGATACGCAGGGCCGCCAGCCGGTAGTACAGGTCGCGGCGGAAGCGCTGCGTCTCCACCAGCGATTCCAACGCCTGCAGCGTGGCCGCCACTACCCGCAGGTTGACCGGAGTCGGCTCGGTGGCGCCTACGCGCAGCACTTCGCGTTCCTCCAGTACCCGCAGCAGGCGCGTCTGCAGCGGCAGCGGCAGTTCGCCGATCTCGTCCAGGAACAGCGTGCCGCCGTCGGCGGCCTCGACCAGGCCGACCCGCCCACCGCGGCGGGCACCGGTAAAGGCCCCTTCGGTGTAGCCGAACAGTTCCGCTTCCAACAGCGATTCGCTGATGGCCCCGCAGTTCAGCGCCACGAAGCGGCCGCTGCGACCGCTGGCTGCATGCAGCTGGCGCGCGACCAGCTCCTTGCCGGTTCCGGTAGCCCCGGTCACCAGCACCGTACTGTCGTGCGGTGCGTACAGGGCAATGCGTTCGCGGACCTGCTGCATGAGCGGGCTGTCGCCAAGCAGCACCGGCGCGGCAGGACGCCGCCCGCTGCTACTGCGGCGCCGCGGCGGCGTGGCGCCGGAGCGGGCCAGGGTCTGGGTGAGCTCCAGCGCATGCTCGAAGGCCTGGCGGACCGAGTCGGCCGAATACAGCAGCACCCCGGGCAGGCCCACCCGCTCGGCATGGTCGATGGCCATGCCGGTGCCGACGATCACTTCGATCCCGTTGGCACGCAGGTCGGCGATGCAGTCACGCGCGTCTTCGCGGGTGACAAAGCGCCGGTGCTCGATGTCCAGCCCGAAACTGTGCTGGAAGCTGTTGAAGCTCGGAACATCGCTGGCATGGGTGACCAGCCCGATCCGCGATGCGATGCGACGCGCCCGGGCCAGCGCTTCCATCAGGTCGAAGCCGTTGGCCTGGATCGGCACCAGCGGCACCTCCAGCCGGCTGCGCAGGTAGGCGGCATTGGAGCCACCGGCAATCACCACGTCGCAGTGCTCGCGGCGCAGGCGCTGGCCGATCACATCCACGGCCTCCTCAAAGCCCAGGTTGATCGGCACGATGCGGGCGCGACGATCGAATTCGGGAATCACATCGCCGAGCAGTCCGGTCAGGCGCGACACGCTGACCGTCCAGATCACCGGCAGCGCGCCGCGCTCGGGATCGGCCAGACGGGAGTGGGGCAGGCGGATGGACATGGCAGCGACCGTGTTTCAGTTCCAGCCATGTTACATATGTTTCAATGTTTCAATATGAAACGTTGCCCGGCAGGGGTGACGTCAATGAAATCAATGACTTGTCGGTTGGCATGGCCCTTGCGGCTGTCGTGGAGTCACTCTTGATGGAATGTTGCCCATGAGCACCGCTGTTTCCTCCGCCGGCGCCCGCTTCCGCGCCGCGCTGGCCGCCGAGTCGCCGCTGCAGGTGATCGGCGCGATCAACGCCAACCACGCCCTGCTGGCGCAGCGCGCCGGTTACCGGGCGATCTACCTGTCCGGCGGTGGCGTCGCGGCCGGTTCGCTGGGCCTGCCGGACCTGGGCATCAATACCCTGGAGGACGTGCTGATCGACGTGCGGCGGATCACCGACGTCTGCGACCTGCCGCTGATGGTCGACATCGACACCGGCTTCGGTCCCAGTGCGTTCAACATCGCACGCACCGTGAAATCGCTGATCAAGGCCGGCGCGGCGGCCTGCCACATCGAGGACCAGGTGGGCGCCAAGCGCTGCGGGCACCGTCCGGGCAAGGAAATCGTCACCCAGGGCGAGATGGTGGACCGGGTCAAGGCCGCGGCCGACGCGAAGACCGATCCGGACTTCTTCCTGATCGCGCGCACCGACGCCATCCAGGTGGACGGCGTGGATGCGGCGATCGAACGCGCCATCGCCTGCGTGGAGGCCGGCGCCGACGGCATCTTTGCCGAGGCCGCCTATGACCTGGCCACCTACCGTCGCTTCGTGGATGCGGTGAAGGTGCCGGTGCTGGCCAACATCACCGAATTCGGCAAGACCCCGCTGTTCAGCCGCGACGAACTGGCCTCGGCCGGCGTGGCCATCCAGCTGTTCCCGCTGTCGGCGTTCCGCGCGGCCAACAAGGCCGCCGAGAACGTGTATGAGACCATTCGCCGCGACGGCCACCAGAAGAACGTGGTGGACAGCATGCAGACGCGCGAGGAACTGTACGACCGTATCGGCTACCACGCCTTCGAACAGCAGCTCGATGCGCTGTTCGCCGCCAAGAAGTAACGTCGCACCATTGTTTTCTGGAGGGATCATGAGCGAAGCAACCACCGCCCCCGGCTTCAAGCCGAAGAAGTCCGTCGCCCTGTCGGGTACCGCCGCGGGCAACACCGCGCTGTGCACCGTCGGCCGCAGCGGCAACGACCTGCACTACCGCGGCTATGACATCCTGGACCTGGCTACCACCAGCGAGTTCGAGGAAATCGCCCACCTGCTGGTGCACGGCAAGCTGCCCACCCGTGCCGAACTGGCCGCCTACAAGGCGAAGCTGAAGTCGCTGCGCGGCATTCCGGCGGCGGTCAAGGCCGCGCTGGAGGAGCTGCCGCCGTCGGCACACCCGATGGACGTGATGCGCACCGGCGTGTCCGTGCTGGGCTGTGTGTCCCCGGAGAAGGACGACCACAACCACCCCGGTGCACGCGACATCGCCGACAAGCTGATGGCGTGCCTGGGGTCGATGCTGCTGTACTGGTACCACTGGAGCCACAACGGCCGCGCCATCGACGTGGAAACCGACGACGACTCCATCGGCGGTCATTTCCTGCACCTGCTGCACGGCGTGCCGCCGCAGCAGTCGTGGGTGAAGGCGATGCACACCTCGCTGATCCTGTACGCCGAGCACGAGTTCAACGCCTCCACCTTCACCTGCCGCGTCATTGCCGGTACCGGCAGCGACATGTACAGCTGCATCACCGGCGGCATCGGCGCGCTGCGCGGGCCGAAGCACGGCGGCGCCAATGAAGTGGCGTTCGAAGTGCAGAAGCGCTACGACTCGCCGGACGAAGCCGAGGCCGACATCAAGGCCCGCGTCGAGCGCAAGGAAGTGGTGATCGGCTTCGGCCATCCGGTCTACACCGTCAGTGATCCGCGCAACAAGGTGATCAAGGACGTGGCCCGCGAGCTGTCGGCCGAGCAGGGCAACCTGAAGATGTACGACATCGCTGATCGCCTGGAATCGGTGATGTGGGACATCAAGAAGATGTTCCCGAACCTGGACTGGTTCAGCGCCGTCAGCTACCACATGATGGGCGTGCCGACCGCGATGTTCACCCCGCTGTTCGTGATCGCCCGCACCTCGGGCTGGAGCGCGCACGTGATCGAACAGCGCATCGACGGCAAGATCATCCGCCCCAGCGCCAACTACACCGGCCCGGAAGACCAGGCCTTCGTGCCGATCGACGAACGCCGCTGAACGGAGCTGCCGGCCCACCGGGCCGGCACGTCCTGTAGAGCCGGCCTCTGGCCGGCTGTCCGTATCACCGCACGGCCCGCCAAATACAAGCAGCTAACGCCAGCCATGAACACTGATTACCGCAAGACCCTCCCAGGCACCGCGCTGGACTATTTCGATACCCGTGCGGCGGTCGATGCAATCGCCCCGGGCGCCTACGCCACGCTGCCTTACACTTCGCGCGTGCTGGCCGAAAACCTGGTGCGCCGCTGTGACCCGGCCACCCTGGAGGCCTCGCTGCGGCAGCTGATCGAGCGCCGCCAGGACTTGGATTTCCCGTGGTACCCGGCCCGCGTGGTGTGCCACGACATCCTTGGCCAGACCGCGCTGGTCGACCTTGCCGGCCTGCGCGACGCCATTGCCGATGCCGGTGGCGACCCGGCCCAGATCAACCCGGTGGTACCCACCCAGCTGATCGTGGATCACTCGCTGGCGGTGGAATACCCCGGCTTCGACAGGGCCGCGTTCGAGAAGAACCGCGCCGTCGAGGACCGCCGCAACGAAGACCGCTTCCACTTCATCAACTGGACTAAAAAGGCGTTCAAGAACGTCGATGTGATCCCGCCGGGCAACGGGATCATGCACCAGATCAACCTGGAGAAGATGTCGCCGGTGATCCAGGTGCGCGATGGCGTGGGCTTCCCCGATACCTGCGTAGGCACCGACAGCCACACCCCGCACGTGGACGCGCTGGGCGTGATCGCCATCGGCGTGGGCGGCCTGGAAGCGGAGAACGTTATGCTGGGCCGCGCCTCGTGGATGCGCCTGCCGGACATCATTGGTGTCGAGCTGACCGGTCGCCCGCAGCCGGGCATCACCTGTACCGACCTGGTGCTGGCGCTGACCGAGTTCCTGCGCAAGGAGCGCGTGGTGGGGGCGTGGATCGAGTTCTACGGTGAAGGCGCCACCGCGCTGACCATCGGCGACCGCGCCACCATCTCCAACATGACCCCGGAGTTCGGCGCCACCGCGGCGATGTTCTCCATCGACCAGCAGACCCTGGACTACCTGCGCCTGACCGGCCGCGAAGAGGCCCAGGTGCAGCTGGTGGAAACCTACGCCAAGGTGACCGGCCTGTGGTCGGACGACCTGGGCCAGGTGCGCTACGAGCGCGTGCTGCAGTTCGACCTGTCCAGCGTGGTGCGCAACATGGCGGGTCCGTCCAACCCGCACAAGCGCGTGGCCACCAGCGAACTGGCCGCGCGCGGCATCGCCGACGAAGCCAAGCTGGCCTCCGGCAGGCTCGAGCAGGAGCAGGGGCTGATGCCGGACGGCGCGGTGATCATCGCCGCCATCACCAGCTGCACCAACACCAGCAATCCGCGCAACGTGATTGCCGCCGGGTTGCTGGCGCGCAACGCCAACCGTGCCGGGCTGAGCCGCAAGCCGTGGGTGAAGAGCTCGCTGGCGCCCGGTTCCAAGGCGGTGCAGCTGTACCTGGAAGAGGCCGGCCTGATCGGCGAGCTGGAGCAGCTGGGCTTCGGCATCGTCGGTTTCGCCTGCACCACCTGCAACGGCATGAGCGGTGCGCTGGACCCGAAGATCCAGCAGGAAGTGATCGACCGCGATCTGTACGCCACCGCCGTGCTGTCGGGCAACCGCAACTTCGACGGGCGCATCCACCCGTATGCCAAGCAGGCGTTCCTGGCCTCGCCGCCGCTGGTGGTGGCCTACGCCATTGCCGGCACGGTGCGCTTCGATATTGAAAAGGATGCGCTGGGCTTCCGCGACGACGGCAGCGCGATCACGCTCAAGGACCTGTGGCCGAGCGACGCCGAGATCGACGCGGTGGTGGCCGCCAGCGTCAAGCCGGAACAGTTCCGCCAGGTCTATGCGCCGATGTTCACCTTCAAGGTCGAACACGGCGCGCCGATCAGCCCGCTGTACGACTGGCGCCCGCAGAGCACCTACATCCGCCGCCCGCCGTACTGGGAGGGCGCGTTGGCCGGCGAGCGCGGGCTGACCGGGATGCGTGCACTGGCGGTGCTGGGCGACAACATCACCACCGACCACCTGTCGCCGTCCAACGCGATCCTGGCCAGCAGCGCCGCCGGTGAGTACCTGGCGAAGATGGGCCTGCCCGAGGAGGACTTCAATTCCTACGCCACCCATCGCGGCGACCACCTCACCGCGCAGCGGGCCACCTTCGCCAACCCGAAGCTGATCAATGAAATGGCCGTGGTCGACGGCCAGGTCAAGCAGGGTTCGCTGGCGCGCATCGAACCGGAAGGCAAGGTCACCCGCATGTGGGAGGCGATCGAAACCTACATGGAGCGCAAGCAGCCGTTGATCATCATCGCCGGCGCCGACTATGGACAGGGCAGCTCGCGCGACTGGGCCGCTAAGGGCGTGCGCCTGGCCGGCGTGGAAGCCATCGCCGCCGAAGGCTTCGAGCGCATCCACCGCACCAACCTGATCGGCATGGGCGTACTGCCGCTGGAATTCAAGCCGGGCGTGAACCGCCTGTCGCTGGGCATCGACGGTACCGAAACCTTCGACGTGGTCGGTGAGCGCGTGCCGCACGCCGAGCTGACCCTGGTGATCAACCGCCGCGACGGCGAACAGCTGCGGGTGCCGGTCACCTGCCGCCTGGACACCGCGGAAGAAGTCTCGATCTACGAAGCGGGCGGGGTATTGCAGCGTTTTGCGCAGGACTTCCTCGAATCCTCGCAGGTGGCGTGAAATCCTGTGGGTCCGACCGAAGCTGAAGGATGAATGGGGGTGCGCTTGCAGCCATCCGGCGGTAGGCGCACCATCCATGGCAAGAATTGCCATAGGAGGCCCCCATGGCCACGATGAACATCTCGCTCAGTGACCCGCTCAAGCAGTTTGTCGACGAAGAAGTCAGCGAAGGCGGCTACTCCAGTACCTCCGATTACGTGCGTGACCTGATCCGCCAGCGTCAGCGGAGCAAATCGCAAGACCTGCTCCGCAAGTTGGTTGCAGAAGGCCTTGCGTCGGGAACCGCAGAGCCGCTGGAATCCGATCATTTCCATCGCATGCGTGAACGGGCCAAGGAGCGCAGCGGGAAATGAAGCCCTCCCGTTGGTATCCACGCGCGCTCCAGGACGCCGACGAGGCGGCCCAGTGGTTCGCCGGCGCAGGCGGAACGGCGCTGGAACTGGCGTTCATCGATGCACTTCAGGCAGCCGTTGAACTGGTGGAGCGGCACCCGGAAGCAGGCTCAAGCCGACACGATGGTGTCCTTGACCTTCCTGAAGGATCGCTGCGCTTCCTTCCCATTCGTCGTTTTGATGACTACCTCATCTACTACATAGCGTTGGCTGACGACATCCGTGTCGTCAGGACCTGGAATGCACGTCGCGGCCTTGATGCCCTATTGGATACGCAATGACCTATCTTCCCCAACTCCGCATTCCCGCCACCTACATGCGCGGTGGCACCAGCAAGGGTGTGTTCTTCCGCCAGCAGGACCTGCCGTTCGCCGCGCAGGTCCCAGGCCCGGCGCGTGATGCGCTGCTGATGCGCGTGATCGGTTCGCCCGATCCCTATGGCAAGCACACCGACGGCATGGGCGGGGCGACGTCCAGCACCAGCAAGTGCGTGATCAT
Source organism: Stenotrophomonas sp. NPDC077420 (assembly GCF_044543385.1). Classification (NCBI taxonomy): domain Bacteria; kingdom Pseudomonadati; phylum Pseudomonadota; class Gammaproteobacteria; order Lysobacterales; family Lysobacteraceae; genus Stenotrophomonas; species Stenotrophomonas sp. NPDC077420. Next base: position 30,961 of record NZ_JBITVZ010000016.1, on the reverse strand, counting down.
CTCGGCGCCATCGGTGCCCGACCATGACGTGGATTACCTCTACGGGCAGGTCTCCATCGACACCGCGTTCGTGGACTGGAGCGGCAACTGCGGCAACCTCAGCACCGCCGTGGGACCGTTCGCGATCAGCAACGGCTTCATCGATCCGACCCGCGTTCCGCGCGATGGCATCTGCACGGTGCGGATCTGGCAGGCCAACATCGGCAAGACCATCCTGGCCCACGTCCCGGTGGTGGACGGGCAGGTGCAGGAGATGGGTGACTTCGAACTGGACGGGGTGACCTTCCCGGCCGCTGAGATCGCACTGGAGTTCCTCGATCCGTCCGACGACGGCGAAGGCGAGGGCGGCTCGATGTTTCCCACCGGCAACCTGGTCGACACGCTGGACGTGCCCGGCGTGGGCAGCGTCCAGGTGACGATGATCACCGCTGGCATTCCCACCATCTTCCTCAACGCCGCGGACCTGGGCTACACCGGTACCGAGCTGCAGCCGACGATCAACGAGGACAAGGCCGCGCTTGCCCGGTTCGAGGCGATCCGCGCACACGGCGCGGTACGCATGGGCCTGATCGACAGCGTCGACCAGGCTGCGACCCGCCAGCACACGCCCAAGGTTGCGTTTGTCGCCCCGGCGCAGGACTACGTGTCCTCCAGTGGCAAACAGTTTGCGGCGGGCGACATCGACCTGCACGCCCGCGCGCTGTCGATGGGCAAGCTGCACCACGCCATGATGGGCACCGCGGCGGTGGCCATCGGCACGGCGGCGGCCATTCCCGGCACGCTGGTGAACCTGGCGGCTGGCGGCGGCGAACGCGGCGCGGTGACGTTCGGGCATCCGTCTGGAACCCTGCGTGTGGGTGCCGAGGCGGCGCAGGTCGATGGCCAGTGGGTCGTGACCAAGGCAGTGATGAGTCGCAGCGCACGGGTGCTGATGGAAGGCGCGGTGAGGGTCCCGGCCGGGACCGTCTGACCGCCCGGTACGCACTCCCTGGGACACGCATGGCGTGTCCAGGCAGCCCGTAACGCCCGGGTGCATAATGAAGCCCTTGTTCAAGGAGCGACATATGGCAACGGTCGGGCGGTGGGGCTGGAAAGGAATCCTGGGGATGGCGCTGGTCGCCGGCCTGGCACTGGGGATCGGCGGCTGCAAGCGCAACGACAGCGGCCAGCTGCCAACGCCGTCCGGCGCACCGATCGCCGCCAAGGCCGAAACCGTCAGCGAGTTCACCCTGGTACGCGCCTTCCCTGACCAGAAGAGCGATGGGCTTTCGCTGGCGCTGGAGTTCTCGCGGCCGCTGGTCGGCACCCAGGACTTCGACACACTGGTCCGCTTCGGCGAAAAGGTCGGCACCGAGGACAGCAGCTGGACCCTGTCCGATGACGGCAAGACCCTGCGCTACCCGTTTGTCGAGGCGGCCAGGGAGTACACCCTGATCGTCTCGCCGGACCTGCTGGCCGCCGACGGCAGCCGCATCGGCAAGGAACTGCGCCAGAAGGTCTTCAGTGGCGAGCTCAAGCCGGTAGCCGGCTTTGCCTCGCAGGGCAGCGTGCTGCCGGCGCGCGAGAGCCGCGGCCTGCCGGTGGTGTCGGTCAACGTGACCGAAGTCGACGTGGAGTTCCTGCGCGTGCGCGAAAAGCAGCTGCCCGGCTTCTTCAGCCAGTACCAGCGCGGCGGCCGCCGCGGCAGCTGGGAGCTGGACAGCGAGTACGGCGACAAGACCCCGATGTCGCAGCTGGCCGAGCCGGTCTACGTCAACCGCTTCGTGCTGGGCGGCAAGCAGAACGAGCGGGTGCTCACCTACCTGCCCACGCAGGACATCAAGGAACTGCAGGAACCGGGCCTGTACTTCGCGGTGATGAAGCGCAGCGGCTCGTTCGACAGCGAATTCGATACCGCCTTCTTCACCGTCAGCGACATCGGCCTGCACACGCGTGCCTACAAGGACACGCTGTTCGTGCACACCGCCTCGCTGCAGAGCGGCGCCGCATTGAAGAAGGTCGACCTGCGCATCATCGACGCCAAGGGCGAGGTGGTGCTCAAGGGCGCTACCGACGGCAACGGCAACGCGCTGCTCAAGTACACCCTGGATGCGGGCCACGTGCTGATCGCCAGCAGCGGCCCGGACACCACGATGTTGCCGTTCAACCAGCCGGCGCTGGACCTGAGCGAATTCGCCGTGGCCGGCCGTGACAACGCCTGGTTCGACGTGTTTGCCTGGTCCGGGCGCGACCTGTACCGCCCCGGCGAAACCGTGCGCATCTCCGCGCTGCTGCGCGACAACGACGGCAAGCCGGTCAGCGGCCCTGGCAAGGGCGGGCAGCCGGTGTTCCTGCGCCTGAAGCAGCCCGATGGCAAGACCTTCCGCGAAACCCGCCTGCAGCCGGGCGAGCAGGGTTACCTCAGCTTCGAGCAGACCATTCCGGTGGAAGCGCCGACCGGGCGCTGGCAGGTGGAATTCCGCACCAACCCGGCCAGCAAGGAAGCGATCCAGGGCATGACCCTGCGCATCGAGGAGTTCCTGCCCGAGCGCATGAAGCTGGATTTGGACAGCCCGCAGAAGACCCTCAAGCCGGGTGAGCCGCTCAAGCTGCAGGCCGATGCCGCCTACCTGTACGGCGCGCCGGCCGATGGCAACCGCTTCACCGCGCGCCTGGCGGTGGCGGCCGAGCAGTCGCCGGTGGAATCGCTGCCGGGCTACTTCTTCGGCGACCCGACCCTGGAACTGCCGCGCGAAGCGCGCGACGTGATCGATACCGAGTTCCCCGCCGATGGCACGCTGCGCCAGGACGTGGAGCTGCCGGCCGAGGTCAAGGCCAGCGCGCCGGTGGCGGTGGTGCTGTCCGGCAGCGTGTATGAAACCGGCGGCCGCACGGTCAGCCGCACGTTGAAGCGGGTGATGTGGCCCGCCCCGGTGCTGGTCGGCGTGCGCCCGCTGTTCAATCCGGACGACGGCGCCGACGCCAACAGCAACGCGCGCTTTGAAGTCCTGCGCGTGGACGCGGCCGGCAAGCCGCACCCGGGCAAGGGCCTGAAGGTCACCCTGGTGCGCGAACTGCGCGACTACCACTGGACCTTCAACGACAATCGCTGGGATTACGACTTCAGCCGCCGCTTCGAGAACAAGGAGAGCCGCACCCTCGATGCCGGCACCGCCGCCGTGGGCATCGACTTCCCGGTGGAGTGGGGCGAATACCGGCTGGACGTGTTCGACCCGGCCACCGGGCTGACCGCCCGTTACCCGTTCCACGCCGGCTGGAGCTGGAATGACGAAAACCGCGGCCTGGATGCACGCCCGGACAAGATCAAGCTGGGCCTGGACAAGACCGGTTACAAGGCCGGCGACAAGGTCCGCGTCACCGTCACCCCGCCGCACGCGGGCAAGGGCGTGTTGATGGTTGAAAGCGACAAGATGCTGTACGTGCAGGACATCGACGCCAAGCCGGGCAGCACCTTCGACATCCCGGTCACCGCCGAGTGGGAGCGCCACGACGTCTACATCACCGCGCTGGTGTTCCGCGGTGGCAGTGCGCCGAGCAAGATCACCCCGGCCCGCGCGGTCGGCGTGGTGCACGTGCCGATGGACCGCAAGGCACGCCAGATCGCCGTCGGCCTGTCCGCACCCAAACAGATGCGGCCCGAGCAGACGCTGCCGGTGACGGTCAGCGCGCCGCAGCTGGCGGGCAAGCTGGCGCACGTCACGGTGTCGGCGGTGGACGTCGGCATCCTCAACATCACCCGCTTCCCTGTGCCCGATGCGGCCGGCCACTTCTTCGCCCAGCGTCGCCTGGGCGTGGATGCCTATGACATCTACAGCCGGGTGATCGAGAGCTTCGACGGCAGCAGCGGCAAGCTGAAGTTCGGTGGCGACATGGCCCTGGCCGCATTGCCGCAGGCCAAGCGCCCCACCGCGCGGGTGCAGACCGTGGACCTGTTCTCCGGCCCGGTGAAACTGGATGCCAAGGGCATTGCCCGGATCGCCCTGAAGGTGCCGGATTTCAACGGCACCCTGCGCGTCTCCGCGCTGGTCTACGCCGATGACCAGTACGGCAAGCGCGAGGTGGAAACCGTGGTGCGTGCACCGATCCTGGCCGAAGCCAGCATGCCGCGCGTGCTGGCCCCGGGCGACCGCAGCACGGTCACCCTGGACGTGCAGAACTTCACCGGCACGCCCGGCGAGTTCAAGGTGCAGGTCGATGGGATCGGCCCGCTGACCCTCGGCGAGCCCAGCCGGGCGCTCAAGCTCAACGCCGATGCCAAGAGCACGCTCAGCTTCCCGCTGGTGGCGCGCGAGGGCTACACGGTGGCCAAGGTGCGGGTGCGGGTGGAAGGCAACGGCTTCAAGGTCGACCGCCGCTATGACCTTCCGGTACGCGCGGCGTGGCCGCAGGTGCTGCGCGCGCAGACCCGCACGCTGGACCCGCTGGCCGACGTGGAGCTGGGCGCGGGCCTGGCCGATGGCCTGATGAGCGATTCGGTCACCGCACGCATGCTGGTCAGCGCGCTGCCGCCGATTCCCTTCGCCAGTGCGCTGGACGGTGCCCTGAAGTATCCGTATGGCTGCGCCGAGCAGACCACCAGCAAGGGCTACGCCGCACTGATGCTGGATGAAGCCACTTCGGCCATGCTCGGGGCCGATGGCCTGGATGCCAAAACCCGCCGCGAACGCATGGAAGGCGCGTTCGGCCGCCTGGCGTCGATGCAGGTGGCCAACGGCAACTTCTCGATGTGGGGCGACGACGGCTACGTCAACCCGTGGCTGACCCCGTACATCGCCGAGTTCCTGCTCGATGCCAGGGACGCCGGCTTCGCCGTGCCCGACGGCGTGCTGCAGAAGGCGCTCAACCGGCTCAGCGAGGACCTGCTGTCCGGCGGCAATCAGTTCTACGGCGAGGACCGCCGCGAGAACCTGAAATTCGCCAACCAGGCGTATTCGGGCTACGTGCTGGCGCGGGTCAACCGGGCTCCGCTGGGGACCCTGCGCGCGCTGTACGACAACGAACGCAGCAAGTCGCTCACCGGCCTGTCGCTGGTCCACCTGGGCATCGCGCTGTCGCTGCAGGGTGACCACAAGCGCGGCGATGCCGCCATTGCCGCCGGTTTCGCCAAGCCCAGCAGCGAGCGCCCGGAGTACTTCGGTGATTACGGCAGCGCGGTGCGCGACGATGCGTTGATGATCGCGCTGCTGCACGAGCGCAAGCTGTCCAAGCCCGCCTACGACGCACGCGCGGTGGAACTGGGCCGCGCACTGGATGCCCGCCGCAACAACGGCTGGATGTGGCTGAGCACGCAGGAACAGGTGGCCATCGCGCGCCTGGGCAAGGCGCTGGCGGCCAACCAGACCAGGCAGGTATCCGGCGAGCTGGCCGTCGGGGGCGACGTGGAGGCCATCGCCGCGCGCCGCATGTTCGGCCGCAGCTTCGACTACGCCGCACTGGCCAAGGGCGTGCGGTTCAGCCCCAAGGGCGAGCCGCCGATGTTTGCCAGCCTGGAAGTGGCCGGCATTCCGCGCACCGCGCCGGAACCGGACAACCGCACCCTTGGCGTGGAACGCAGCTGGTTCACCACCGACGGCAAGCCCTGGACCCCGCGTGCGCTGAAGGAAGGCGAAGCACTGATCGTGCGGGTCAGCGTGACCCCGAACGTGGACGTGCCCGATGCGCTGCTGACCGACCTGCTGCCGGCCGGGCTGGAGATCGAGAACTTCAACCTGGGCGATGCCAAGCAGTGGTCCGACGTGGTGGTCGATGGACTGCGCGTGGAAGATCGTGGCGAGGCGGCCACGCTGCGCCACGAAGAGTTCCGCGACGACCGTTACGTGGCCGCGCTCAAGCTCTCGCGTGGCAGCACCGCCAAGGTGTTCTACCTGGTGCGTGCGGTCACCCCCGGCACCTACACGGTGCCGCCGCCGCTGGTGGAGGACATGTATCGCCCCGACCTGCGCGGGGTGGGCCGCAGCAATCCGACCACGCTGACGGTGGTCCAGCCGTGACCCTGCGAGGGCGCCGGCCGCTGCCGGCGTCCGCACTGCCGGCAGTGATGCAATGAAGACCGTTCTTCCCCGACTGCGCTGGACCCGGTGGCGGCCCTGGCTGTGGCTGGCGCTGCGTTGGGGGACGGCGGCCCTGCTGGCGCTGCTGCTGGTGCTGGACCTCGGCTTTCCTCCGCCGCTGCCGAAGCAGCGCGATACCAGCACGCTGGTGGTGGCCGCCGATGGCACGCCGTTGCGTGCGTTTGCCGACGCCGATGGCGTCTGGCGCTACCCGGCCTCGGCAGACAGTGTCTCGCCGCTGTACCTGCAGGCGCTGCTCAACTACGAAGACCGCTGGTTCTGGCGCCACTCCGGGGTCAACCCGTGGGCGTTGCTGCGCGCGGGCAAGCAGTGGCTGCTGGAACGGCGGATCGTGTCCGGCGGCTCCACCCTGACCATGCAGGTCGCGCGCATCCTCGATCCGCACACGCGCACGCCCTGGGGCAAAGCCAAGCAGCTGCTGCGCGCGCTGCAGCTGGAGCTGCATCTGACCAAGGCGCAGATCCTGGCGCTGTACCTGGAGCGCGCGCCCTACGGCGGCACCATTGAGGGCGTCGAAGCGGCCAGCTGGGCCTACCTGGGCAAGCCGGCCGCGCAGCTGTCGCATGCCGAGGCTGCGCTGCTGGCGGTGTTGCCGCAGTCGCCCAGCCGATTGCGCCCGGACCGTCATCCGGAGGCGGCGCAGGCCGCCCGCGACAAAGTGCTCGAACGCATGGTCGCGCTCGGGGTGTGGACGCGCGAGGAGGTGGACGATGCCCGCATCGAGGCGGTGGTGACCCGCGCGCTGCAGCCGCCGCTGCGCGCGGCCCTGCTCGCGCAGCGCCTGCATGCCGCGCAACCGCGCGCCGCGCGGATCCAGAGCACGTTGGACAGCGGGTTGCAGCGCACCCTGGAAGAGCGTGTGGCGTCGTACTTCTCGCAGCTGCCCGAACGCACCTCCGCAGCGCTGCTGGTGGTCGACAACCGCACGCTGGAGGCGCGCGCCTACGTGGGTTCGGTGGCGTTCGGCGACAAGCAGCGGCTGGGCCACGTGGACATGGTGCAGGCGTGGCGCTCGCCGGGCTCCACGCTCAAACCATTCCTGTACGGCATGGCCCTCGACGACGGCCTGATCCATTCCGAAAGCCTGATGGTGGATGCGCCGCAGAGCTTCTCAGGGTACCGTCCGGGAAATTTCGATGCGGCGTTCAACGGCCCGGTCAGTGCCGCCACCGCTCTGCGCTTGTCGCTCAACGTCCCGGCGGTGGACCTGCTGGACCGGGTCGGCCCGGCCCGCTTCGCCGCCCGCCTCTCGCATGCCGGGATCACCCTGCGCTTTCCGCACGGCAGCGCGCCCAACCTGTCGCTGATCCTGGGCGGTACCGGCGCGCGGCTGGAGGACCTGGTGGGGACCTTCGCCGCATTCAACCGCAACGGCATCGCCGGCCGGGTGCGCTATACCCCCGACGATGCGGTGATCGAACGGCGCCTGATGTCGCCGGGCGCGGCCTGGATCACCCGCGAGGTACTCGAGTCGAATCCGCGTCCCGGCTACGGCGCGGGCACGTTCGATGTCACGGGCCGCCCGCGCGTGGCCTGGAAGACCGGCACCAGCTACGGCTACCGCGATGCCTGGGCGATCGGCGGCACCCGCCATTACACCGTGGGCGTGTGGGTGGGACGGCCGGATGGCACCCCGCTGCCGGGCCAGTACGGCGCGGTGACCGCGCTGCCGCTGATGTTCGAGGTGGTGGACAGCCTGCCGCGCCAGCGCGGCGACGCCGCCGCCGCGCCACTGCCGGCCAACGTCACCCGGGCCGAGGTGTGCTGGCCCACCGGCGAACGCGCCGAACACACGCCGCCGGCGCTCTGCCAGCGGCGCCTGCAGGCCTACCTCCTGGATGACGTGGTGCCGCCCACCTTCGCCGAACGCGATGCGCGGCTGTGGCAGGCGGGGCGGCAGGCCTTCGACGTGGACGCACGCACCGGCCTGCGCCTGTCACCGGAATGCAGCGCGCCGCATGCGGCCGAGCGGCGTGAAATCGCGCGCTGGCCGGCGCTGGTGTCGCCGTGGCTGCCGCTGGCCCAGCGCCAGGCCGCGCAGTTGCCCGCGTTGTCGCCGGATTGCCGCGACGATGGTCGCAGCAACGGCGGCAGCCTGCATATCGAGGGCCTCAACGACCGTGCAACCCTGGCGCGCGCGCCCAACGCGCAACACGGCGTGCGCCTGCAACTGCGCGCGCTGGGCAGTGAGCACGCCGTGGACTGGTTGCTGGACGGCCGCTGGATCGCACGCAGCGAGGGCGCGCGCAGCTTCCAGCGCGATTTCGACGAGGTCGGCGAGCACACGCTCACCGCGCTCGCCGCCGATGGGGCCTGGACCCAGGTGCGGTTCCGGATCCTGCAGTAAGGCGTGATGTGCGCCTACTCGCCGATCCAGCCTTCGAGCAGGTCGGCGAACTCGTCGGCGTGCTCTTCTTCCTGCGCCAGGATCTCCTCGAGGATGCGCTTGGTGGTGGTGTCCTTGTCGCCCACGAAGTTGATCATTTCCCGATAGCTGTCGATGGCGATGCGTTCGGCGATCAGGTTCTCGCGGACCATGTCGCGAAGGTCCTTGCCTTCCTTGTACTCGGCATGGGAGCGTCGGGTCAGCGTGTCGGGGTTGAGGTCGGGTTCGCCGCCCAGCTGCACGATGCGCTCGGCCAGCTTGCCGGCATGCGCCTGTTCCTGCTGCGCGTGTTCGAGGAACTCGCCCTTGACCGCGTCGGCCAGCATGCCTTTGGCCATGAAGTAGTGGCGGTAGTACCGCAGCACGCACACGTATTCGGTGGCGAGCGCAGCGTTGAGCAGCGTGATCACCGCCTCGCGATCGGCGGTGTAGCTGTCGGTGACGGCGCCATCTTCGATGTCCTGGCGGGCCTTGGCGCGCAGGGTGGCGGTGTCGCTGATGCCCGGCGGTCGGCTGTCGTGCGGGGCGGAGCGTTCATTGGAGGATGGGGTCGGGTGCTGCTTGGCTGGCTTGGACATGGCTGGCCGGGTTCCTTTGTTGCGGGAGAAGGATCAGCTGGGCAGGTGCTCCAGCACGTACTGCGCCGAAGACACCTCGAAGTTGCCGGGTTCTTCGATGAAGGTTTCGCGGACCACGCCGTCTTCGACATACAGCGCGAAGCGGCGCGAGCGCATGCCCATGCCGGCGCTGCTGGCATCCTGTTCGAGTCCGAGCGCGCGGGTGAAATCGCCGTTGCCATCGGACAGCAGCTGCAACCCATCCGGGACCTGCTGGCTTTCGCCCCAGGCCTTCATCACGAACGGGTCGTTGACCGCCATGCAGAACACGTCGATGCCGCGGTGGCGGAATGCGGCGAAGTGCTCCACGAAGCCGGGCAGGTGCTGGGCCGAGCAGGTCGGGGTGAAGGCACCGGGCACGCCGAACAGCACCGCCTTGCGGCCGTCGAACAGGGCATGGGTATCCAGTGTCTCCATGCCCTGGCGGATGCGCTTGAGCGTGACTTCGGGAATGCGGTCGCCAACGTGGATGGTCATGGGAGCTCCTGGTTCATGGGCAGGGTAGTAAGGGACGTGGGAGGGCGGCGTCAAAACGTTGAACGCGGCCTGTTCATTCCCATAGGGAGCATGAGCGGGGCGTGCGCGGACCGCATTGCGCAGGATCATCCGCCCGATCACGGCAGCCGGGCCGCCAGCCGCTAGAATTGTGTTGACGGGGCCCGCCGGCGCGGGCCGCCGAACTTATTCGAGGTGTATGGATGGAATTCAAGGATTACTACGCCACCCTGGGCGTGGAACCCAGCGCGGGCGATGCCGAGATCAAGACCGCCTACCGCCGGCTGGCGCGCAAGTACCACCCGGACGTGAGCAAGGAAACCGGCGCGGAAGAGAAGTTCAAGGCCGTCAACGAGGCCTATGAAGCGCTGCGCGACCCGCAGAAGCGCGCGGCCTACGACCAGCTCAAGGCCCAGGGCTACCGTCCGGGCGAAGAGTTCAATGCCCCGCCGAACTATGGCGGCGCGCAGGGCTTCGATTTCGAGGAGGTGTTCGGCGGCGGGGCCGGCGGCGGCGGTTTCAGCGACTTCTTCGAGAGCCTGTTCGCGCGCCAGCGCGGCGGCGGTGGCGGCCGGGCCAGTGGCTTTGGCGGTGCCGGGGCCGGTCCGCAGCCGGTGCGCGACACCCGCGCGAAGCTGTCGGTGCCGCTGGAGGCGGCCTATACCGGCGACAGCCTGCGCATCACGGTGAACGGCAAGCAGCTGGACGTGCGCGTGCCCAAGGGCATCCGGCCGGGCCAGGTGATCCGGCTGACCGGGCAGGGCACCCAGGGCGGCAACCTGCTGCTGGAAGTGGAATACGCGGCGCACCCGCAGTTCGAAGTGGACGGCCGCAACATCCTCTACACGCTGGACGTCACGCCGTGGCAGGCCGCGCTGGGCACCTCGATCAGCGTCCCCACACTGGGCGGCGCCGTGGAACTGAAGGTGCCGGCCGGTTCGGATGCGGGCCGCAAGCTGCGCCTGCGCGGCCGTGGCCTGCCGGGCAACCCCGACGGCGACCAGATCGTGGAGATCGAGATCATCGCCCCGGCCCCGACCGACGAGGCGCAGAAGAAGGCCTACAAGGCGTTGGCCAAAGCCTTCGGCGAAAAGATCTGACCGGGGTACCGACCGTTGGTCGGTACGCAAACCGGTAGGTACCGACCGTTGGTCGGTACGGAACCGCTGGCGATCAAACCGCCGGCGGTTCCTTGCTGCTGAACACGCGCTCCAGCACTTCCGACAGCTCGTCTTCGGAGAACGGCTTGGTGATGTAGGCCTTGGCGCCCTGGCGCATGCCCCACATGCGGTCGGTGTCCTGGTCCTTGGTCGTCACCAGGATCACCGGGATATGCCGGGTGGTGCTTTCGCGCGCAAGCGTACGGGTGGCCTGGAAACCATTGAGGTTGGGCATCACCACATCCATCAGCACCAGGTCGGGAAGTTCGGCCTTGGCCACCTCGACGCCGGCCTGGCCGTCCTCGGCCGTCAACACTTCATGCCCCAGCTTTTCGACGATGCGCTTGATGCCCAGCTGCTGCGACGGTGAATCGTCGACGATCAGAATGCGTGCCATGTTGTTCCCCAAGTGATGTCCGCAGTGTAGTGCTGCGCCCATGTCAGCGTGAAGCATCCGCCGCGCCGTCCGTCGCCCAGCTGCAACGCTCAGTCGATCCGGACCACGGTGCGGCCGTGCGAACCGCCGGCCAGCATCCGCTCGAACACCGCGGGCAAACCGTCCAGGCCGATCTCGCTGGTGCAGATGCGGTCCAGGTGCTGCGGCTTCCAGTCGCTGCCCAGGCGTTCCCATACCTGCTCGCGCAGCGCCCGTGGGGCCGAAGACGACGACACGCCGAGCAGCGACACCCCGCGGAGGATGAACGGCATGACCGTCATCTCCAGCGCCGGACGGGCGGCAAGGCCAGCGCTGACCACGCTGCCGTAGGGCACGGTCTGGGCCAGAAGACTGGCCAGCATCGGCCCGCCGGCGTTGTCCAGGCCGCCGCCGAAGCGCGCCGATTCCATCGGCCGGTCGGTGGCCAGGGTGTCGCGGGGCAGCACCTGGTGGGCACCCAGCCCGCGCAGGTAGTCGGCCTGCTCGGGCTTGCCGCTGATCGCATGCACCTGGAATCCGGCGCGGCTGAAGATGTCCACCGCCAGCGAACCGACGCCGCCGGTGGCGCCGGTGACCGCGAGGGGGCCGTGTGCGGGGGTGAGGCGGTTGTCGAGCATGCGCAGCAGGGCCAGCGCCGCGGTGAAGCCGGCGGTGCCGATGATCATCGCCTCGCGCGCGCCCAAGGCGGCCGGGCGCGCGATCACCGCGCCGGCCTCCAGGCGTACGTACTGGCTGTACCCGCCATCGCGGGTTTCGCTCAGGCCGCAGCCGGTGGCCAGGACCGCGTCGCCCTCGCGCCAGGCCGGGTCGCTGGACGCCACCACCGTGCCCGCCACGTCGATCCCGCCCACCAGCGGGAAGCGTCGCAGGATGCGCCCCTTGCCGGTGCCGGCCAGTGCATCCTTGTAGTTCACCGACGACCATTCGGCCCGCACCACCACCTGGCCGGGATCCAGCTGGTCCAGCGCAATGGACTCCAGCCCGCTGCGGTGGCCCTGGTCGTCCTGGTGGATGCGGAATGCGGTGAAGCGGTCGGGGAGTGCCATGGGGTGGCCTGCGGGGGAAGGGGGCTCCCACCTTATCGCGCCGCGCCCCGCCGGTGGCCCGGCAGGGCCGGGGCGGGGGATGAATCGCGGCCTGCGACGCATTCGCCCTTCCAATCCTGTCGGCCAGCCCCATCTAGTAGAATCGGGCGGGATTCAACGGTTGACGGTGCGGGACTGGCCCGCAGGCAACCTTTACTGATGGAGCGTGCATGGCCTGGAATACACCCGGCGGCAACAAGGGCGGACAAGGCCCCGACGAGAATCGACGAGGGCCGTTCGGTCCCCGCGGTGGCAGCGGCGGTGGGGGTGGCTGGGGCGGATTCCCCGGACCGCTCAAAGACCTGTTCGATGGCGGCATCCTGCGCTGGGTGGTGGTGGCGGTGGTCCTGCTGCTGCTGTTCTCCAGCTTCCAGCTGATCGGCGAACAGCAGCGCGGCGTGGTGCTGCGCTTCGGCCAGTTCTCGCGCATCCTGCAGCCGGGCCCGAACTTCAAGCTGCCGTGGCCGATCGAGTCGGTGACCAAGGTCAACGCGACCCAGATCAAGACCTTCAGCAGCGATGTGCCGGTGCTGACCCGCGACGAGAACATCGTGCGCGTGTCGCTCAACGTGCAGTACCGCATCGACGACCCGCGCCTGTACCTGTTCGGTTCGGTCGACGCCAACCAGGTGCTGGAGCAGTCCGCGCAGAGCGCGGTGCGTGAGCAGGTCGGTCGTGCCGACCTCAACGCGGTGCTCAACAACCGTGGTCCGCTGGCCGTGGTCGCGCAGGAACGCCTGCAGGCCGCGCTGAAGGCCTACCGTACCGGCCTGGTGGTGACCGGCCTGACCCTGCCCGACGCGCGACCGCCGGAAGAGGTCAAGCCGGCCTTCGACGAGGTCAACGGTGCCCAGCAGGTCAAGGAACGCCTGATCAACGAAGCCCAGGCCTACGCGGCCAAGGTGGTGCCCGAAGCGCGTGGCCAGGCCTCGCGGGCCCGTACCACTGCCGAAGGCTACAAGCAGGCCGCCGTGGCCCGCGCCGAAGGCGACGCAGAACGCTTCAGCCTGCTGCAGCAGCAGTACCAGGGCGCCCCGGACGTCACCCGCAAGCGGCTGTGGCTGGAAACGGTGGAAAGCGTGCTGAAGGAAAACCGCAAGGTGATCGGCGGCGATGGTCGCCAGCTGATCTATGTGCCGATGCCCGACAACCGCGCCGGCGCGGCCGGCGCTTCCGGCAGCAGCACCCCGCTGGTGACCCCGGAAGTGATGATGCCGTCGCTGCCGGCCAGCACGCCGGTGGACGGCGTGCGTACCACCGAGCGCCCGACCACGCGACCGGCCGGTCGTGAAGGAGCCATCCGATGAAGAGTTCGTTGTGGATCGGCCTGGCCGTGGCCGCGGTCCTGGCCCTGTTGGGCTCGGTGTACGTGGTCCGTGAGGACCAGACCGCGATGGTGCTGAACCTGGGCAAGGTGGTGCGTTCGGACATCAAGCCGGGCCTGCATTTCAAGGTGCCGGTTGTGGAGTCGGTGCGGGTGTTCGACCGTCGCCTGAAGGTGCTGGCCACCGCGCCGGCGCGCTACTTCACCGCCGAACAGAAGGACGTCAGCGTCGACTTCTTCGCCATTGGCTACATTTCCGACGTGCGCGCCTATTACCGCGCGACCGGCGGCGATGCCAGCGTGGCCGATGCACGCCTGGCCCCGATCATCACCGACTCGCTGCGCAACCAGATCAACTCGCGTTCGTTGCAGCAGCTGGTGTCCGGCGACCGCAGCGAGTTGATCGCCGGGCAGCTGACCGGCATCAACGAGGCGGTCAAAGGCCTGGGCATGCAGATCATCGACCTGCGCATCAAGCAGATCGACCTGCCCACCGACAGCCAGGTGATCAGCGATGTGTACGAGCGCATGCGCGCCCAGCGCAAGCAGGAAGCGGCCAAGCTGCGTGCGGAGGGTGAGGAGCAGTCGCTGACCATCCGCGCCCAGGCCGATCGCGAAAGCACGGTGATCGTGGCCGAAGCCGAGCGTGACGCCCAGCGCCTGCGCGGCGCCGGCGACGCCGAAGCCGCCCGGATCTACGGCAAGGCCGGCTCGGCCGACCCGTCCTTCTTCTCGTTCTACCGCAGCCTGGAGGCCTACCGGAACTCCATGACCGACGGCAACGGGGTGATCGTGCTGGACAAGAACGACCCGTTCCTGCAGTACATGAAGAACGACCGCTGACCGCTGGTTGAATCCGCCGCCCCCCGGGGTGGCGGCCGACCCCGGAAACCCGGATAATGCACAAAAGCCGGACGGGCCTCCCCCGTTCGGCTTTTTCCGTGTCTGGGCCTGCCATCGCCGACCGCTCCCCGATTGGAGCCGTCACCCCCGCGCTGGCCGACCCTGCTACGGTTTACCCGTCCGCGGCCCCGATGGCCGCAACAATTCGAGGAGCCCGTCATGGGTCAGTCTGTCGTAGTGCTTGGTGCCCAGTGGGGCGATGAAGGCAAGGGCAAGATCGTCGATCTGCTCACCGAGGAAATCGGTGCCGTAGTGCGTTTCCAGGGCGGCCACAATGCCGGCCATACCCTGGTCATCAATGGCAAGAAGACCGTGCTGCATCTGATCCCGTCGGGCATCCTGCGCGAAGACGCGCTGTGCCTGATCGGCAACGGCGTGGTGATCTCGCCGGCCGCCCTGCAGAAGGAAATCGCCGAGCTGGAAACCTCCGGCGTGGAAGTGCGTTCGCGCCTGCAGATCTCCCCGGCCGCGCCGCTGATCATGCCGTACCACATCGCCCTGGACCAGGCGCGCGAACGCGCCGCCGGCGGCAAGGCGATCGGCACCACCGGCCGTGGCATCGGCCCGGCCTATGAAGACAAGGTGGCGCGTCGCGGCATCCGCATCGCCGACCTGCATTACCCGGCCCAGCTCGAAGAGCTCCTGCGCACCGCGCTGGACTACCACAACTTCGTGCTGACCAATTACCTGAAGACCGACGCGGTCGATTTCCAGAAGACCTACGACGAAGCGCTGGCCTTCGGCGAATACGTGCAGCCGATGAAGTCCGACGTGGCCGGCATCCTGCACGACCTGCGCAAGCAGGGTAAGCGCGTGCTGTTCGAAGGTGCGCAGGGCGCGCTGCTGGACATCGACCACGGCACCTACCCGTACGTGACCAGCTCCAACACCACCGTCGGTGGTGCGCTGGCCGGTGCCGGCGTGGGCGCCGACGCGATCGACTACGTGCTGGGCATCGCCAAGGCGTATGCCACCCGCGTCGGCGGTGGCCCGTTCCCGACCGAACTGGACGACGAGATCGGCCAGGGCATCCGCGACCGCGGTGCCGAGTACGGCGCCTCGACCGGCCGCCCGCGTCGCTGCGGCTGGATGGACATCGTCGCGCTCAAGCGCGCCGTGGCCATCAACGGCATCAGCGGCCTGTGCATCACCAAGCTCGACGTGCTCGACGGCATGGAGAAGCTGAAGGTCTGCATCGCCTACGAATACCGTGGCAAGCGCACCGAGTACGCGCCGCTGGACGCGCAGGGCTGGGAAGAGTGCACTCCCGTGTACCTGGAATTCCCGGGCTGGAACGAGAACACCCACGGCATCACCGAGTGGGACAAGCTGCCGGCCGCGGCCCGCGCTTACCTGCGCGCGCTGGAGGAACTGGCCGGTTGCCCGATCAGCATCGTCTCCACCGGCCCGGACCGCGACCACACCATGGTCCTGCAGGACCCGTTCGCGTAACCGTAGTGCCAGGCCCTGCCTGGCAATGCGAAATACCGAACCCCGGTAGCGCCGGCCGTTGGCCGGCAAAAGAAGCCCCGCGAAAGCGGGGCTTCTGCTTTCTGCCCCGCAGGGGGCGGAGGTAGGGGAAGAACCTACCCATCGGGCAAGGACTGGTATTTCGAAGCTGTTGTTTCGTTTAGATGGATTCCAGTCCCCAAGGCCGCTATTTCGAAATAGCTGTTTAGAAATCGTTGCAAACCCCCACATCATCTCGCATGATAGAAACAACTGCTTAGATTCGGTGGCAACGACCGTGATCGACATCAAGGTGAAAACCCCTGAAGACATTGGCGAAATCATCCGTCGTGTCCGCCGCAACCAAGGGATCCGCCAGGACGATCTGG
The DNA here is from genome assembly GCF_044543385.1 of Stenotrophomonas sp. NPDC077420. Taxonomy (NCBI): domain Bacteria; kingdom Pseudomonadati; phylum Pseudomonadota; class Gammaproteobacteria; order Lysobacterales; family Lysobacteraceae; genus Stenotrophomonas; species Stenotrophomonas sp. NPDC077420. Next base: position 14,646 of record NZ_JBITVZ010000016.1, on the reverse strand, counting down.
CCGCATACATCGACTCCAGCCATGTGTTCATGCGCGACGCCGAGCGCGGGAAACCGTCGGTACAGCTGGGCAGAGTGCTCCGCGCGCTGGATGAGCTGGGAATCAACGTCACGCTGCAGGTCCCGGACGCGGTCATGGAGCCCAGATCAAAGCGGTCCGGTGCCGGATGAACGCATCCTCGCGGCGTCTGCTGTGTGTCTGGCTGGATACAGCGTTGGTAGGTCGGCTCTCCGAAGAAGGGAACATCTGGCGGTTCGACTACGAACCCGCGTGGGAAGGGGGTGACCTGTCACCCGCCATTCGTCGCTCACAAGGTTCCATCCTCGACGGAGCATCGCTCCGACCGGTCCAGTGGTTCTTCAGCAACCTGCTGCCAGAGGAAGGCGCGAAGGTCCTCCTCGCGCAGGATGCGCGCGTGGATGCCGCCGACAACTTCGGATTACTGCAATTCTACGGCCGCGAATCCGCGGGAGCCCTCACGTTGCTGGCCGAGGGCGAGGTGCTTTCACCTGCCAGCCTCCAGCCGCTGACGGATGACGCCCTCTCTGAGCGGATCCGGCGCCTGCCCCAGGTTCCCTTGAGCCATGATGCACCCAAGCGTATGTCGCTGGCGGGTGCGCAGCACAAGCTTGCCGTGACAGTGCGGGAGGAAGGCATTTTCGAGCCGGCAGGATCCGAGCCTTCCACCCATATCCTCAAGCCGGATCACCCGCAGCCGGACCATTACTGGCAGACCACCATCAACGAGTGGTTTGTGATGCGACTGGCATCGGCTGTAGGAATGGATGCGGCGGAAGTGACCATTCGACGCGTTCCTGAGGCTGTGTACCTGGTCCGGCGCTTTGATCGCACCTTCCGAACACCGGTTGAACGTCTGCCCGTGCTGGACGCGTGCCAGATGCTTTCCCTGGACGCAGTATTCAAGTACAGGGAAGCGACGCCGGCGGCATTGAATGCGCTCATCGAACTCTGCGTGCATAAAGCCGACACACGCGCCCGACTTTACCGGTGGTGGCTGTTCAACCTGATCACGGGCAACTCCGACGCACACCTGAAGAACCTGAGCTTCCTCGGCGGGGCCGATGGATGGGTGCTGGCGCCGCACTACGACCTGATCTGCACAAGCATCTACGCGCCAGGCAATGCGTGGGGGAACGATATCCCGGTCACGTCACCTGGAGGCTTGCCCTACAGACAATTGACCCGCGGCCCTGTCGTAGCGTTCGGCGCAACTATCGGAATCAACGCCCGTGCAGCAGAACGCGAGCTGGATTACCTGCTTGAGCGAGTTCAAGCGCACGTTGGCAGGCTCTACAACGAGTACGAAGACGGCGCCGCCCGGGCCGTGGATCCGGGCGAGGCCCGATTGCTCCGAGCGATCATCCATGGCCCGGTCAACGACATGCTGGCTCAGCTGCAATAGATAAGCCTCAGCACCGAACGGCTGGTGCTCGATCTGATCGAGGTCTGTGAAGCGATGCGATCTGCACTGCGGGCCCCAGCGATGGTGGCCAAAGCAGCGCCGCGCCGAGGCGGTGCCCATTTCGGCCATCAACGGCATGCAATCGGGGGTGCTGGCAGCCAAGCCGGCCGTCGTACTCCCGGTCAGCGCATCTCGAACGATGATCGCAGCGGAATAGCCACGTTGCGCAGGGTGTCGCGCACGGTGATCGCCACGGTCCAGGTGCCTTTCGGATCACCGGCTTCAGCAGTGAACTTCACGCCAACGGTAGACAGGTAGACCAGCTTCGGGTCGGTTTGCAGCGCGGTGACGAAGCAGGGCAGGTCGTGCTCGTCGCCGCTCAGGCTGCCGTCCGGCTTGCTGATGCGCAGGTCGCAGCGCACCTGCGCCATGCCCGCAGCATCCAGCATGGGATTGGACAGGAACGACAGGATGTAGAGCGAACCGCCTTCCTTGACCTCGGTGGCCAGGTCGAAGCGGGGCGCCACGTCGGGCGGGGACTCCCATTTCGTCTGCCAGTCGGGGTCGGCGGTGATCACCATCGAGGCGGAAAAGCCTTCGCTGGTCTGCGTGGCGGAGGTCAGCGGCATGCTGCTGCCCGTGGCGTCGGGCTGCCCCGTCTGCGCAAGCACGGACAACGGCAGGAGCAGGGCCATGGCGGCCAGTGAGCGTGCAGATTTCATGGGTCGTGGTCCCCGGTAGTCGCTTCCAGCGGTGATGCCCGAGTATCGCCGATTCCCGCTGGGTGCCGTAGCGCCAAAGCGGAGGCCTGTAACGACAACGGGGTGCCGGTTCTGCCGACACCCCGTGCTGGTTCAGGGAGCGTGTTTCGGCATCTGTTCCATGCGTCAAAGCGCGTGGACCGTGTCCTGGTGTCTGGGAAACCGCTCCTACCGGGCCGCTGCCTTCTTTGTTGCGGTTTTCTTCGCCGCTTTCCGGGCTACCTTCTTTACGGCCGCCTTTTTCGCAGCAGTCTTCCTCGCAACAACCTTCTTCGTCGCGGTCTTCCTGGTCGCAGCCTTCTTTGCAGGAGCCTTCTTCGCAGCGGTCTTCGTTGAAGAAGCCTTCTTTGAAGCAACTTTCTTCGTGGCAGCCTTCTTCGTAGCAGCCTTCTTTGAAGCGGCCTTTTTCGTAGCAGTCTTCTTTGAAGCAGCCTTCTTCGTAGCAGCCTTTTTCGTAGCAGCCTTTTTCGTAGCAGTCTTCTTCGTAGCAGCCTTTTTCGTTGCAGTCTTCTTTGAAGCAGCCTTTTTCGTGGTCTTCCTGGCCGCCTTCTTCGCAGGCGCCTTCCTGCCACCGCCGTCCTGCTTGTTCACGGTCGCCCAGGAGATGCGCTCGGCCGCTTCTTCACTCCGGCCTTCGGCTTTTTCGCTTGCCTCGATGTGCTCGGCCTGGCGCTTCTGCTTGTCAGTGTAGCTGGATTTGTCTCCGCGGGGCATGGAATCGTCCTCTCTTCAGGGAGCAGCGGACCAACGGTCCGCTCTACCGGTTGCAATGCAGGGGCGGATCTACCGTCCGCTCCTGCCGGGGTGGGTCAGGCGAGGGTGCGCACCTTGGGTTCGCGGGCCCACTGGCGGGTCGCGGCGGCGGCGATGAAACCCTTTGCGTCTTCGGCTTCCACCACGCCGTTGTCCTTGCCCACGCGTGCCGTCTTCAGCAGCAGCTGGGCGCCTTCGTCGGCGGCGATCGCCTTGAGATGGGCCCAGGCGTCGGCGGCGAAATCGATCGCTGCAGACTCCTTCGACAGGCGCTTGGCCGCGTCGGCGCTGAGCACGATGGCCACCGCGTCGAACACCACCGACGGCGTACCGGCGAGCTGGCCGTCCGCCGGCTGCAGCTTGCCGTCGCTCAGCTTGCCGCCGCCTACCTTCGGGGCGACCAGCTTCACCTTGGCGCCGGCCTTCTCGGCGGCCTTGCGCAGGTTGGCGATCAGGCCTGCATCCGAGCCCTCGTCGAACAGGATGCCCACGCAACGCCCCATGAGCAGATCCTTGGTGCGGCCAATGACCCGCACTTCCGGTGTCTTGGGCATGTCCTGGGCGGGCGTGGCGGTGGGGGCGGGCGCGGGCAGGGCCGGCATCGCCAGCCCATCAGCCACGCGCTTGGCGAGCGACTCGTCGATGTTGCGCAGGTGGCTCACGGTGCGTTCGCGCACGGCCACCGTTTCAACCTTGGACAGCTCGAACACCAGCGCCGAGGCCACGTGCGCCTGTTCCGGCGCTTCCAGGCTGCGGAAGAACATGCGTGCCTGGCTGTAGTGGTCGGCAAAGCTGGCCGCGCGCACGCGCCCCTTGCGGCCGTCATCGGCCGGCGTGGCGTGGCTGGGGAAGCCGCTGGCGGTTTCGCGCGGGCTGTCGCCCTGCAGCGAACTCGGGTCGTAGGCAACGCGGCCCTTGGGAATGGCCATCTGCATGTGGCCGTCGCGCTGGTGGTTGGCGAACGGGCACTTCGGTGCGTTGACCGGGATCTGGTGGAAGTTCGGGCCGCCCAGGCGGCTGAGCTGGGTGTCCAGGTAGGAGAACAGGCGGCCCTGCAGCAGCGGATCGTTGCTGAAGTCGATGCCCGGCGGCACATTGGCCGGGCAGTAGGCCACCTGCTCGGTTTCGGCGAAGAAGTTGTCCGGCCAGCGGTCCAGTACCATCCGGCCGATCACGGTCAGCGGCACCAGCGACTCGGGGATGATCTTGGTCGAGTCCAGGTGGTCGAACGGGAAGGCCTCGGCCTGTTCCTCGGTGAACAGCTGTACCGCCAGCTCCCACTCGGGGAAATCGCCGCCGGTGATCGCTTCGAACAGGTCACGGCGGTGGAAATCGTTGTCGGCGCCCTGCAGCTTCACCGCTTCGTCCCACACCGTGGACTGCAGGCCCAGCTTCGGGCGCCAGTGGAACTTCACGAAGGTCGACTCGCCCTGCTCGTTGAGCAGGCGGAAGCTGTGGATGCCGAAGCCTTCGATCATGCGCAGCGAACGCGGAATGGCGCGGTCGCTCATCGCCCACATGATCATGTGCATGGACTCGGGCATCAGCGACACGAAGTCCCAGAACGTGTCATGCGCACTGGCCGCCTGCGGGAAGGCGCGGTCCGGTTCCATCTTCACGGCGTGGATCAGGTCGGGGAACTTGATCGCGTCCTGGATGAAGAACACCGGGATGTTGTTGCCCACCAGGTCCCAGTTGCCCTCGGGCGTGTAGAACTTGACGGCGAAGCCGCGCACGTCGCGCGGCGTATCGACCGAGCCGGCGCCACCGGCAACCGTGGAGAAGCGGGTGAACACGGGGGTGCGCACGCCGACTTCGGTCAGCACACGGGCGCGGGTGTAGTCCTGCAGCGAACGGGTCAGCTCGAAGTAGCCATGCGCCGCGCTGCCGCGGGCATGCACGATGCGCTCGGGGATGCGCTCGTGGTCGAAGTGGGTGATCTTCTCGCGCAGGATGAAGTCTTCCAGCAGGGTCGGGCCGCGCGGGGTGTCACGCAGCGAATTCTGGTTGTCGGCAACCGGAATGCCCTGGTTGGTGGTGAGCGCGGGATGGCCACCGCCGGCGCGCTGGTGCAGTTCGTCACCCTCGCCGCGTGCGTCGGAGGGCGGGGCGGGTTTGGTGCGGGGCTTGCTGGTGGCCATCAGGCGACTCCGGGCTGGCGAGGGGGGTTTGATCCCCAACACTGGCGTGATGCGTGTTAATCGTGGGTCGGAGAACCCGACCCGGCTTGCACCTGCGCTTCACGCCGGGGCGCCTGGCAGGCGCGCGGCAGGTATCCTTGGGGGCGTGCCCCTCCTGCCTGCGCCCGCCCATGCGTGTTGAACCTGCCGACATCGAAGCGCTGTTCGATGCGATTCCCGACGTGCTGTTCTTCATGAAGGATCGCGACGGTCGCTATACGCACATCAACCAGACCATGCTGCGGCGGTTGGGGCTGAAGTCGCGGAAAGAGGTGATCGGGCGCACCGCCGCCGAGATCTACCCGACCGGGCTGGGCGCCGATTACGCCACCCAGGACGCCCAGGTGCTGGCCGGCAAGGTGATCGAGAACCTGATGGAGCTGCACCTGTTCGCCAACCGCGAACCGGGCTGGTGCCTGACCTGCAAACGGCCATTGCTGGTGGACGGGCAGATCCGTGGGCTGATCGGCATCTCGCGCGACCTGGGCCAGAAGGACAGCCTGGGCACCCAGTACGAACAGCTGCGCTTGGCGCTGGCCCACCTGAACGCGCACTACGCCGAGAACGTGCGCATGCAGACCCTGCTCGACATCACCGGGTTCTCGCTCTCCAAGCTGGAGCGCACCTTCCGCAAGGTGTTCCAGATGACCCCCCAGCAGGTGCTGACCCGGTTGCGCATCCAGATGGCGGTGCATCTGCTGCACGGCAGCGAGACCATTGCCAGCATCGGTCAGGCCTGCGGCTTCACTGACCAGAGCGCGTTCACCCGCAAGTTCAAGGCCGAGGTCGGGGTGTCGCCCCGGGCCTATCGCGCCCAGATCGCCGAACGCGCCGACGCCTGACCCACCCTGACCTGGGTGGGATGCCTGCGACAGCCCGGAAAGGGTATCGTGTCGCACCTGTTGCCCGCCTCCGACACCGATGCCCGCATCCCAGACTCCGGCCGCCTCCGCTTCTTCCGCTCCCGCCCGCCTCGAGCACGCGCTCAAACCCCGCCAGCTGATCATGATGGGCTTGGGCAGCGCGATCGGCGCTGGCCTGTTCCTGGGCTCGGGGGTGGGTGTGCAGGCCGCTGGACCGGCCGTGCTGCTCTCCTACCTGGTCGCCGGCGCGCTGGTGATCATCGTGATGAACGCGCTGGGCGAGATGGCCGCCGCCAAGCCGACCAGCGGCGCGTTCTCGGTGTACGCCGCTGACGCCATGGGCGCCACCGCTGGGGCCACGGTGGGCTGGCTGTGGTGGGTGCAGCTGGTGATCGTGATCGCCGCCGAAGCGGTGGGTGCGGCTGGCCTGCTGGCCACGGTCTGGCCCGCCATTCCGGTACCCATGGCCGCGCTGGCCTTCATGCTGTTCTTCACTGCGATCAATCTGCTGGGGGTGAAGAACTTCGGCGAATTCGAATTCTGGTTCGCCATCCTCAAGGTCGTCGCCATCATCGGCTTCATCCTGATCGGCGTGGCGCTGCTGATGGGCTGGCTGCCGGACGTCCCGTCACCGGGCCTGAGCAACTTCACCGAGCACGGCGGTTTCGCTCCCAAGGGCCTGGCCGGCATCGGGGCCGCACTGCTGGTGGTGGTGTTCGCCTTCGGGGGGACCGAGATCGTAGCGGTGGCCGCTGCCGAGACCGAAGATCCCGAGCGCAGCATTGCCCGGGCCATCCGCACGGTGGCCTGGCGCATCCTGGTGTTCTACATCGGCTCGCTGAGCGTGATCATCGCGGTGGTGCCGTGGACCAGCGAAGGCCTGTCCTCGCCGTTCGCGGCGGTGCTGCAGGTGGCCAACATTCCCGGCGCCGCCACGGCCATCACCCTGATCGCGGTGATCGCACTGCTGTCGGCGCTGAATGCCAACCTGTATGGCGCCTCGCGCATGATGTATTCGCTGGCGCGCCGCCAGGAGGCCCCGGCGGTGCTGGGCTGGACCGACCCGCGCCAGGTGCCGATCATCGCGGTGCTGGCCAGCGTGCTGTTCGGCTTTGCCGCCACGGTGATGGAGCTGCTGTTCCCGGGCAAGGTACTGCCGGTGCTGTTGAACATCGTCGGCTCGACCTGCCTGCTGGTGTGGACCATGTCCCTGCTGTCGCAGCTGATCCTGCGCCGGCGCGCCAACCGGGCCGGTACCCGCCTGCCGTTCCGCATGACCGGCTACCCCTACCTCACTCTGTTCGGCCTGGGCGTGCTGGCGCTGATCTTCGGCCTGCTGCTGTCCGAGTCGGAGACCCGCCTGCAGTTCCTGTCGATGGCCGCACTCACTGCCCTGATCGCAGCGAGCAGCGAAATCGCCCGCCGCGTACGCCGCAACCGCCGGGTCGACTGATTCCCGACGGCATTTGCATCACAGTGCCCGCGCAGGCGGGCTCATCGGTCCCCGTGCACGCCACGGTTCGTAGTGACACGCCATGCGTGTCAACCGCGCGCAGCGCGGCTCAATCGTCCGCAGTCCACGCTTCATTGCAGGTGAGGGCGAGCAGGTTAGCTCTGACGTGCTGATGCGGCTTCCAGAATGCCATCACAGGAAGCAAGACACGGCCCGCTCTTGTTTCAACGCGCCAGGAAGATCGGACCTCCACGCCCTCGTCTTCCTTCATCGATGGCGCCGACGGTTGGCGCAGTCAGATGCCTCTGATGAGGCTTCCTTGGAAGCGTCGGCAGTAGAGGCGAGGGAGAGTATGCGCCCCACTTTCAGCGTTCCGCCCAGCACGGGCCGGCGCGGACAGTACACACGGAACCGTTTTGATATGCCAATGCACGCCACGGGCGGCGTAACCCCGGCTACCACCACCGCTGGAACCCGGTCCCTTGCGACTGAGCGAGGGCAGCTGAGTCCGCTATCGGCGCTGAACAGTCTCGCCAACGCTCCCTCTCCGCTCCAGCCGGTCGGCACGGGCGCGGATCACGTAGGCCAGGGCAGCCTGCAGGGGGCCTTCCTGCGACTGCCACCCGAGATGCGAGAGCAGATATGGGGTCGACTTGATGCCGCTGGACTCGACGCGATGGCGGGTACGTCGCGGGCCTTTCGCCAGGAGGTGGTCGATTTGCTTGGGCGGATGGACGGCACAGCCCGGAACGCACTCTGGTTCAAGGCGGCGAACGACGACCTGCCCAGGGTGATTGACGCATTGCTGGAGACGGGTTTCGACGTTTCGGCGATCGATGATGAGGAGGATACCGCGCTGCTTGTCGCCGCCACCCGTGGCAGCGTGGAGGTCGCCAAAATCCTCGTTGGCGCCCACCGCAAACCTTCCGGCGATGGGCCGTCGCCCGCCGCAGCGCTCCGTTGGTTCGCCGCACGCGGCAACGCGCGTGCCGTGGAGACGCTGGTGAACGCCGGGGCCGATGTGAACGTTGTCGTCCGGGGGCGCTCGACGCTGGCATCGGCCATTGAGAGCAACAACCTGCCGACCCTCAAGGCGGTGCTGGCTGGCGGCGCGGACGTCAATCTCTGCAGTTCTTTCGATGGAACCACGCCGTTGCTGCTTGCGGTGAAACTGCGCTTGAATCACGTTGTCCAGATCCTTCTGCAGCAACCGGGAATCAAGCCCGATCTTCCGGATGAGCGGGGGGTGGCTGCACGGGAATACGCGAGGGAAAATTGCATGTACGACACAAATACGCCTTCCATGGTGTCGCTGTTTGAGGCGTATGACGAGGCACGGTCGCACCCGGATTCAAAACCGTGGAGCCGCGCCGCCATAGCGGGAGATATGGGCAAGCTCAACGAGCTGTACAGGCTGCATGGCGAGGCCATCGTTGACAGTGTGTCACGCGGCGGGGCCAGTGCGCTGACGTATGCCGCTTTGCACGGGCGTACCGAGGTGGCGGAAGCGCTGATCTCGTGGGGCGCGGATCCCAGCCTGCACAGCGGCGATGGCGATTGCGCACTCCATGCTGCGGCATATCACAACCACCTTGGCGTTGCTGCGTGCCTGATCAGGCATGGCGCCGAACTCGATGTGCTGGATCCGGAAGGAAGAACCGTGCTTGCCAACGCCGTGTACCGTGACCTGATCGACATGACGCGCTTGCTTCTGCAATCGGGCGCCAATCCGAACATCGGGTCGCGGGGCGAAATGGAAACACCGCTACGTTGGGCGGCATGGCACGGGAAAAAGGAAATGTGCGAACTCCTGCTTGAATGGGGTGCAGACCCGCTTGCGCGCGAACGTTTTGGTAACACGCCGCACAAGAGGGCGGGTGATTCTGGATCACCGGAAACCCTGGCGGTCTTTGAGAAGTACATGGTGCAGCAGTAGTCGCATGATCAGGGGCGGGGACTGAAGAGATCCGCCAACAAAAACGGCCCGCTTTCGCGGGCCGTCTTCGTTTCAATCAGGCAGGAGGATCAGACCTCCACACCCTCGTCTTCCTTGTAGGCGTCGACCGGGATGCAGGCGCACATCACGTTCTTGTCGCCGTACACGTTGTCCACGCGTGCCACCGGCGGCCAGTACTTCTGCTGGCGCAGGCTGGCCAGCGGGAAGGCGGCCAGTTCGCGCGGGTAGGCGTGCGCCCACTCGCTGGCCGACACCGCGGTGGCGGTGTGCGGGGCGTGCTTGAGCGGGTTGTCCTCGCGGTCCAGGCGGCCGTCTTCGATCGCGGCGATTTCCTCGCGGATCTGGATCATCGCGTTGATGAAGCGGTCCAGCTCGTGCAGCGATTCGCTTTCGGTCGGCTCCACCATCAGCGTGCCGGCGACCGGGAAGCTCAGGGTCGGCGCATGGAAGCCGAAGTCGATCAGGCGCTTGGCCACGTCTTCGGCGACCACGCCGGAGGTCTTCTCCAGCGGACGCACGTCCAGGATGCATTCGTGCGCCACCAGCCCGTTGCGGCCGGTGTACAGCGTCTTGAAGTGCGGGGCCAGGCGCTTGGCGATGTAGTTGGCGTTGAGCAGTGCCACCTGGGTTGCCTTGCGCAGGCCTTCGGTGCCCATCAGGGTGATGTACATCCAGCTGATCGGCAGGATCGAGGCGCTGCCGAAGCTGGCCGCGCTGACCATGCCCACGTCGCCTTCGCCGCCCAGCACCTTGGGCAGGAACGGGGCCAGGTGCGACTTGACCGCGCACGGGCCCACGCCCGGGCCACCGCCGCCGTGCGGGATGCAGAAGGTCTTGTGCAGGTTCAGGTGCGACACGTCCGAGCCCCACTTGCCGGGCTTGGCCACGCCGACCAGCGCGTTCATGTTGGCGCCGTCGGTGTACACCTGGCCGCCATGCTTGTGGATGATCTCGCAGATCTCGACCACTTCCTCCTCGAACACGCCGTGCGTGGAGGGGTAGGTGATCATCAGCGCGGCCAGGCGGTCGCTGTACTTCTCCGCGTTGACGCGGATGTCTTCCACGTCGACGTTGCCGTTGGCGTCGGTCTTGGTCACCACCACCTTCATGCCGCACATCTGCGCCGACGCCGGATTGGTGCCGTGCGCCGAATCCGGGATCAGGCAGACGTCGCGGTGGCCTTCGCCGCGTGAGCGGTGGTAGGCACGGATCGCCAGCAGGCCGGCGTATTCGCCCTGCGCGCCGGAGTTCGGCTGCAGGCTCACCGCGTCGTAGCCGGTGCATTCCACCAGCATCGCTTCCAGCCCGTCGATCAGTTCCTTGTAGCCGGTGGCCTGGTCGGCCGGGGCCAGCGGATGGATGTTGGCGAACTCCGGCCAGGTCACCGGGATCATCTCGGCGGTGGCGTTGAGCTTCATGGTGCAGCTGCCCAGCGGGATCATGGTGCGATCCATGGCCAGGTCCTTGTCCGCCAGCGAACGCAGGTAGCGCAGCAGTTCATGCTCGCTGTGGTGGGTGTTGAACACCGGGTGGGTGAGGAAGGCGCTGGTGCGCACCTGGGCGGGCGGCAGCGCGTCGGCGGTGGCCGCGTCCAGCGCGTCCACGTCGACGCTCACGCCGAACAGCTGGCCCAGCGCGACGATGTCGGCGCGGGTGGTGGTTTCGTCCAGGCTGATGCCGACCGCTTCGCTGTCGATCGCACGCAGGTTGATGCGCGCGACGGCGGCCTTGGCGTGGATCGCCTTGGCGTCGATCGCCTTGACGTGCAGGGTGTCGAAGAAGTGCTCGCCGACATTGATGCCGGCGCCCCGCAGGGCAGCAGCCAGGATCGCGGCCAGGCGGTGGGTGCGGCGGGCGATGCGGGTCAGGCCTTCCGGACCGTGGTACACCGCATACATCGAGGCCATCACCGCCAGCAGCACCTGTGCGGTGCAGATGTTGGACGTGGCCTTCTCGCGGCGGATGTGCTGTTCGCGGGTCTGCAGGGTCAGGCGGTAGGCGGCATTGCCCTGCGCGTCGACCGACACGCCGATCAGGCGGCCCGGCATCGAGCGCTTGTAGGCATCGCGGCAGGCCATGAACGCGGCGTGCGGGCCGCCGAAGCCGAATGGCACGCCGAAGCGCTGCGAGTTGCCGACCACGATGTCCGCGCCCCATTCGCCGGGGGCGGCGATCAGGGTCAGCGCCAGCAGGTCGGTGGCCACGGCCACCAGGCCGCCGCGCGCGTGCACGGCATCGGCCAGCGCCTGGTAGTCGCCGATATGGCCGAAGGTGTCCGGGTACTGCAGCAGCACGCCGTAGCTGTCTGCTTCCAGCGCTTCGGCCGGCGTGCCCACGCGCAGCACGATGCCCATCGGCTCGGCGCGGGTGCGCAGCAGTTCCAGCGTCTGCGGATGCACGGCGTCGTGCACGAAGAACGTGTCGGACTTCGACTTGGCCGAACGCTTGGCCAGGGTCATCGCTTCAGCCGCCGCGGTGGCTTCGTCCAGCAGCGAGGCGTTGGCGATCTCCATGCCGGTGAGGTCGGCACACAGGGTCTGGAAGTTGATCAGCGCTTCCATGCGGCCCTGCGAGATTTCCGCCTGGTACGGGGTGTAGGCGGTGTACCAGGCCGGGTTTTCCAGCACGTTGCGCAGGATCACGTTCGGGGTCAGCGTGCCGTAGTAGCCCTGGCCGATGAAGGTGCGGAACACCTGGTTCTTGTCGGCAATGGCGCGGATCTTGGCCAGCGCGTCCACCTCGGTCATCGACACGGGCAGTGCCAGCGGCGCCGGCGACTTGATCGAGGCCGGCACGATGGCGTCGGTCAACGCGTCCAGCGAGGCGTGGCCGACCACCTCGAGCATCTGCGCGATTTCGGCGTCGTTGGGGCCGATATGGCGTTCGACGAACGCGTGGCTGTGTTCAAGCTCGCGCAGGGAAGGGGCGGCCGTTGAGGGGCGGGTCTGGGACATGGCTGGCATCCAAAAGAGTGGGCACGCACGGTCGGAAGCGCGGACGGGGCGTGTCGCGGGCGACAACGATCCACCGGACCCTGCGGTCTTCCTGGGTGCCCCTCTGTCCTTTTGCCTGAGAGTTTGGAAGCACGCGGCGGCGTGCTTCGTGCCCCTTCGGCGCCGGCACTGGCCGGTCTCTCCAGAGTTTTGCTGCGGGTGGTATCGGGCCTGAGCGATTACGGGCGTTGCGCCTTCGGCAGCGGCACGTGAACACACGACGCCGCTTCTCCCACCATGTTGCCTGCCGATTATATCCCAGGGCCCCGCTGTACAGCCGCCGTCCGGCAGATGAACGTGCACCGTGTTCCATACCTGAATGTCGTATGCGGCATGGAACTGGCGGCCCCAACGGCCTATCATGGGGAGATCCTCGTATTCATCAGGCGCCACCCGCTCCGGGCCGGCGCCTTCCGTGCGTTCACGCACGGTCGCTGACGGAAGCCCCCGATGACGCCCGCCGCCCCTTCGAACCGCCGCCTGGCCCTGCTGCTTGCCGGCCTGGCCATGTTCGGTCCGTTCTCGATCGACACCATTTTCCCGGCGTTCCTGCTGCTGGGCGAGCGCATGCAGGTCGACCAGGTCGCCGTGCAGCAGACGGTGAGCGTGTACCTGCTGTTCTATGGGCTGATGAGCCTGGCGCACGGCCCGCTGTCGGACGCGTTCGGCCGCCGCCGGGTGATCCTGGGCGGGCTGGTGCTGTTCATCGCCGCCTCGATCGGCTGCGCGCTGTCACGCGACCTGACCACGCTGCTGGTGTTCCGCGCGCTGCAGGGCGTGACCGCCGGCGTGGGGGTGATCGTCGGCCGCGCGGTGATCCGCGACCTCTACCATGGCGCCGATGCGCAGCGGCTGATGAGCCAGGTGTCGATGATCTTCGGCATCGCCCCGGCGATCGCGCCGATCATCGGCGGCTGGATCCTGCTCGGTGGCGGCGACTGGCCGTTGATCTTCTGGTTCCTGGTGCTGTTTGCGCTGGTGCTGCTGGTGGCCACGGGCAAGTGGCTGCCTGAAACCCATCCGGTCGAAGCGCGCACGCCGCTGTCGGCCGGCGCGCTGCTGCGCAGCTACCTGCAGATGGGCAGCAACCCGCGCCTGCTGCGCCTGGCCGCAGCGGGCGCCTTCAACTTCTCCGGCATCTTCCTGTACATCGCCTCGGCGCCGGTGTTCGTGATGCAGCACCTGAAGCTGGGCGAGGGCGGCTTTGCCTGGTTGTTCATTCCCACCATCGGCGGCATGACGATGGGGTCGTTCCTGTCCGGGCGGATGGCCGGGCGGATCACCGCGCAGCGGCAGGTGGCCATCGGCTTTGGCCTGTGCGCGGTGTCGGCGCTGGTCAACCTGGCCTATGTCCTGGCGGTGGGGCAGATCGCGCTGCCATGGGCGGTGCTGCCGATCTTCGTCGGTGGCGTCGGCATGGCGCTGATCTTCCCGATCCTGGCACTGGCAGTGCTGGACATGTACCCGCACCAGCGCGGCCTGGCTTCGTCGATGCAGATGTTCATCCAGTTGATGATCAACACCGTGGTGGCCGGGGTGATCTCGCCGCTGCTCAGCAGCACCCCGCTGCACCTGGCACTGGGCTATGCCGGGTTCTTCGCCATTGGCGCCAGCTTCTGGTTCTGGGAGCGTCGCTGTGAACGCCGTCGCGAGGCGGCGGCTGGCCTGGCCTGAGCCCCCGTGCGCTATTCTTCTCCTATTGTTGCGGTACGGAAGTCCCCCTGATGTCGACCACCTCCAAATTGCGCCGTGACCTGCGCCGGCGCCGCGAAATCGAAGAAGCCAACCGCGAAAAGGCCCATGCCTCGCCGGTCGAGCCGCATGCCGAACTGCGCGACCAGCAGCGCACGCTGCTGGCGGGCGTGGTCCGTCGCGACGGCGAATGGGTGCTGGGCATGGATGGCCGCATTGCCGGGCAGACCCCCAGTGCCGCGCGCGTGCTGGCCCTGATCATGCAGGCCGCCGAACTGCACGAGCGCCAGGGCACGCCGGTACGCTTGGTGTATTCGGACGCGCTGAAGGACGCCGCGCATGCCGAGGCCAAGGCTGACGGCATGGACTTCGAGCAGTTCAAGACAGAACTCGCAGCCTCCCTCAAACCCAAGGCGTAGCGCAACGCAACGCCCTGCGTGGCTGCGCCATACCGCGCGTGCTGAACCAGACGCGGTTGCCGGTGGGGCGAGTGCGGGGCCGCCGTGCCCTTGTGGGCGAATTTCCCCCGGCGTCGGCCTGCGGCCGCCCCCTTCCTCCTTTTAATTCGCCC
>NZ_JBITVZ010000015.1:0-121914 GCF_044543385.1 Stenotrophomonas sp. NPDC077420 | reverse complement strand
GTTTGAAACGCCTTTCGTATTGGATCATGAACAAATTCCAGAGGTTGGATGGGCGTCCAACTTCTGGGGGTCAGTTCAATGGCGTGTCGCTACGCGGGGGAGAACGTCAGGGTGGCTATTACGCCCCTGCCCTCGCCTGGGCGCACGTTTACCTGCCAGCCGTACAGGTCGCACAGGCGGCTGACGATGGACAGGCCGATGCCGCCACCCTGCGAGTGGCCGGCATGGGTGCCGCGGTAGCCGCGCTGGAACAGCTTGGCCGCGTCTTCGGGGCTCAGGCCGGGGCCGCTGTCGATCACTTCCACCCGGTTGCCGGTGACCACTACCCGCACCGAGCCTTCCTGCGAGTACTTCACTGCGTTGCCGATCAGGTTGCCCAAGGCGACCGACAGGGCCGATTCCGGAGCGTCGATGACCAGTTCGCGATCGCCTTCCAGGATCAGTTCCAGCGGCTTGCCACCGAGCTGGGCGCGGTGGGCGTCCAGGAGCTGTTCGGCCACGCGGGCGACGTTGCTGCTGCCCTGGCCGCGCTCGTTGCGCGACAGCAGCAGCAGCGAGCCGATCAGGTCGGTGCACTGCTGTTCGGCACGCTGGATGCGCTGCAGGCGCTGCAGCACCTTCGGGTCCAGGTCGGGGCGGGTCAGCAGCAGCTCGGTGGCGCCGCGGATCACCGCCAAGGGGGTGCGCAGTTCGTGGCTGACGTCGGCATTGAACTCGCGATCGCGCTGGACCACTTCGGTCAGGCGCGCGGAATAGTCATCCAGGGCCTGGGCCAGCTGCCCTACTTCGTCGTCCGGGAACCGGGGCGCCAGCGGTTCAGGGTCGCTGGTGCCGCCGCGGTACGCACGCAGGCGCGCGGCCAGGTCTGAAACCGGCTTCATCACCTTGGACGCGGACCACCAGCCCAGCACCAGCGACAGCGCGCTGAACACCAGCACCGAGAAGAACAACGCGCGGTTCAACTGGCCTTCGCCGCGCAGGCTTTCGGTCATGTCGTAGGCGAGGAAGAACCAGGCCTCCGGCGTCTTGCGTACCGCCAGTTTGTAGGAGAAGGGCTTGTTCTCCTCGTCCATCCCGCTGACGTTGTAGTTGCCATTGGAGAACGCGGCCCATTCGGGGCGCTCCTCGCGGACCCGGTCGAATTTGTCGGCCGGGTATACGAACGCCCGGATCTGCTGCACCGGCAGGTCGGGGCTGCGCGACGGGTCCAGCTGGAACCGCCGCGCGTATTCGTCGATGTTGCGGTTCATCACGTCTTCGACGAGCTGGTTTTCCACGCGCGCGCGCGTCCAGTTCGTGGCGAACGCAAACAGCGTGGTCAGGCAGAAGCCCAACAGCACGAACGAGACGATGATGCGGCTGCGCAGCCGGCGCCGGTACGGCGCGCGGCGGCGGCTCCCCCTGTCGCTCACCGGATCAGACTTCCGGGGCGGCGATGCGGTATCCGATGCCATGGCGGGTCTGGATCAACGGCACCTCGAACGGCTTGTCCACCACGGCGCGCAGGCCGTGGATGTGCACGCGCAACGAATCGGAATCGGGCAGTTCTTCGCCCCATACGCGGGTTTCCAGCTCCTGGCGGGTCACCACCGCCGGTGCGGCTTCCATCAACGCCTGCAGGATCTTCAGGGCGGTGGGGTTGAGCTGCAGCAGCTTGCCCTGGCGGCGAACCTCCAGGGTGTCCAGGTTGTATTCCAGGTCACCGGTTTCCAGCACCCGGGTCTGCACGCCCTTGCCGCGACGCGACAGGGCGTTCAGACGTACTTCCACTTCCTGCAGCGCGAACGGCTTGATCAGGTAGTCGTCGGCACCGGAATCGAACCCGGCCAGCTTGTTGTCCAGCGAATCCCGTGCGGTCAGCATCAGCACCGGGGTCTGCTTGCGCGCTTCATTGCGAAGCTTGCGGCAGACTTCGATGCCGTCCATGCCCGGCAGATTGAGATCCAGCACGATCGCGTCGAACTCATGCACAACCGCCAGGTGCAGGCCGGTCACGCCGTCGGCGGCGAAGTCCACGGTGTGACCGCGGTCTTCGAGATAGTCGCCCAGGTTGGCGGCGATGTCGCTGTTGTCTTCAATTACAAGAATTCGCATGTGACCTCTTAGGGGATGATGTTGTGGCCCGTGCGCTGCGCGGTGCTCAGCTTGTGCTGTGCAGACGTCTTGTCGCGCTCGCGCTGGGCCACTGTCCTGCACTGCGTGGTTGCCCGGTGTGAGCCGGTCGACTTCTCGCGGGTGCAGATCAGGCGGCTATCTTCGCGCGCCTTCGTCAAAACGGTGTTCACAAGTTGTTGGTCGTTGTAGAGATCGGTCTTGGCGCCATCGCTGATGGTGGCCTGGTCAGGGTACTGGTCCAGCACGCCACGCATGCGGCCCAGCGCCTGGCGGACACGGCTGCGGTCTTCCAGGGTCAGCTCCGCGTAGGTCTCACCGTCATTCATTTCGACATCGATGCGGCTGATCTGCTCTGCCAGCGGCTTGCCGCGGGCAAACACTTCAGCCTGCGGCGCTGCGTGGGCCGTGCCCAGCGCCAGCACCAGAGCCGCAGTCCCGGCGGCCAGAATCATTCGCTTCATTGCAACCAATCCTTAGTTTCATGTGAATGGAATGCCGAATGTATCCCTGCGGGCTTCACCTCAGCAAGTGAGCCACGGCATGGATGGAAAAAGGCCCAGACGGATCCCGCCTGGGCCTGAAGTCATTCCCGATTACCGATATCTGCTGAGGAGGGCAGAGCTGCGGTTCGTGGAAGCCTACGCCGGGGGCGATTAAACGGGTGTTAAAACCCGGCCGGCCGCTCCAGGAAAATTTCAATGCTTTGATTTTACTTGCTTTTTTGCCAAAGCTACCTGTGCTTCCACCTGTTCGATGATGCGGCCGGCCAGATCGTCCTGGCTGATCCCCTCGATGCCCTCAAGGCCGGGCGTGGAGTTCACCTCCAGCACCAGTGGGCCGCGGCTGGAGCGGATCAGGTCGACCCCGGCAATGCCCAGCCCCAGCGCACGGGCCGAGCGCACCGCCACCTGCTGCTCGGCACGGCTGGCCTTGGCGGCCTGGGCGCTGCCGCCGGCATGCAGGTTGGAGCGGAAGTCGCCCTCCGGCGCCTGCCGCTGCATCGCGGCCACCACATGGTCCCCCACCACCAGGCAGCGCAGGTCCGCGCCCTGGGCCTCGCCGATGAACTCCTGCATGAGGAAGTTGGCATACAGCCCGCGCAGGGCTTCGACGATGCCGCGCGAGGCGCTGGCCTTTTCGGTCAGGATCACCCCCCTGCCCTGGGTGCCTTCATTGAGCTTCACCACGTGGGGCGGCGGGCCCAGCATGGACAGCAGGTCCACGGTGTCGTCGGGGTTGTCGCCGAACACCGTGACCGGCATGTCGATGCCCTTGGAGGCCAGGATCTGGTGGGCGCGCAGTTTGTCGCGGGCGCGCAGGATGGCGTCGGACGGATTGGGCGTGACCGCCCCCATCATTTCGAACTGGCGCAGCACGGCAGTGCCGTAGCGGGTGATGGAGGCACCGATGCGCGGGATCACCGCATCCACCCCGGTGATGGGCCGGCCCTTGTAGTGCAGGCTGAACCCGGTGGCGGAAATGCGCATGTAGCAGCGCAGCGGGTCCAGCACGCGCACGGTATGCCCGCGCGAACGCGCCGCGTCCACCAATCGCCGCGTGGAGTACAGCTTGCTGTTGCGGGAGAGGATGGCCAGTTTCATCGCGGCATGGGGGTGGGGAGAGCGCGAAGCATAGCGTGCAGCGGCCCTGCGCAGATGACGGCATCGCGACGTCCCGGCTGCCCGAACCATGGCCACCGCGAGCACGTACCGGCACGTGCACCCCGTCTTCACGATGCTACGCGCATGGCTAACACCTGCCCCTCTAGCGTGTCTTGAACGTCGCGACAGGGTCGCGTAGCCAGCCGGGAGATGCAGGTGGATCAGAAAAGCGCAATGGAGGGCGTCACGGCCCGATGGCCCGACCGGATCTGGGTGGTTCGCCACGGGCAGAGTGCAGGCAACGTGGCGCGTGACCATGCCGAAGCCGAAGGCATCACGCTGATCGAACTGGAGCACCGAGACGCCGATGTACCCCTGTCTGCGCTGGGGGAACGCCAATCGGCCGCGCTGGCGGACTGGGTTGCGAAGATGCCCGAGGAAGATCGCCCGACCGTCGTGCTGGTATCTCCCTATGTGCGGGCACGCCAGACCGCTGAAGCCGTTGCGGCTGTGCTGGGTCATCCACACAACGCGTTGGTCGTGGATGAGCGGTTGCGTGAAAAAGAATTCGGGGTGCTGGACCGATACACCTCCAGCGGTATCCGGGCGACCTTCCCTGAGTTGGCCGAGCAGCGCAAGCTGGTCGGAAAGTTCTATTTCAGGCCACCCGGTGGCGAAAGCTGGTGCGACGTGATCCTGCGCCTGCGCGGTGTGGTTGCCGACCTGCAGCGCAGCCATGTGGGAGCCAACGTCATGGTCGTGGGCCATCAGGTCATCGTGAACTGCATGCGGTATCTGCTGGAGGGACTGGATGAGCGCGCGATTCTGGATATCGACCGCGAAGGCGACGTGCCCAACTGCGGGGTGACCGAGTACCGGGCATCCGATGCCGGTGATGCGCTGGAACTGGTGACGACCAACTTCGTGCCGGCCGAGCTGGCGCAGGAGGGTCGCACCGGTGCGCCGGACACGCCCGCCGGAGCGCGCTGAGATGACGGCACCGGCCATCCGCGAGCTGACCCCTGCCGCGCTGCAGGCGATGCCGCTGCCGGCGCCGGGAACCAGCAAGGAGGATCGGGGGCGGTTGTGCGTCGTGGGCGGCTCCGTGCAGGTGCCCGGCGCGGCGCTGCTGGCCGCCGAGGCGGCGTTGCGCGCCGGGGCGGGCAAGCTGCAGATCGCGACGGTGCGTTCCTGTGCCACGGCGCTGGGCGTGGCGGTTCCCGAAGCGCTGGTGATCGGCCTGCCCGAGGACGCCACCGGCGAGATCGCGCCCGGCAGCCCTGCCCTGCAAGCCGCCCTGGACCAGTGCGACGCCGTCCTCGTCGGGCCGGGGATGCGCCCCACCCCGTTCCTGACCCGACTTACGGCACGGCTGCATCAGATGAAGGCGACCGTGGTGCTCGATGCGGGCGCGCTCAACGGTGGCGTGTGCGCCGGTGCGGGCGCGCCGTTCATCCTGACCCCTCACGCAGGCGAGATGGCGTTCATGTGTGGCGGGCGCAAGGAAGATGTGGAGCGCAGCCCGCTGGAGCACGCCATCAAGATGGCGCGAGCCACCTCCAGCGTAGTGGTGCTCAAGGGACCGCGCACGCTGATCGTTGGGCCGGATGGAGAGGCGTGGCTTCACGAGGGCGGTGGTCCTGGCCTTGGCACCTCCGGTTCCGGCGATGCACTCGCCGGACTCATCACAGGCTTCGCCGCGCGTGGCGCAACGCCGATGGAGGCTGCATTGTGGGGCGTGTGGACGCATGGCGAGGCCGGTCGGCTGCTTGCCGGGTCGGTCGGCCCATTGGGCTTCCTGGCCAGGGAGATTTCCCTGCAGGTGCCGGGAATCCTGCAACGGTTCAACTGCGAAGACCGTTAGGGTTACCGCGACTTCCCTGTAGGAACGACAAACGCGCGCAGTTCGGCCATCTTCCGGTTCCGGAACCGCCACACATCGCTGTAGGCAAACTCAGTTGGCTGACCATCGTCGCCATTGGCCACGATGGTGCCGAGCGCAACCACCGTGTCGTCTGCGGCAATGAGCTGATCTACCTTGAACTGCGGCGGGGTGGCGTAGGCACCCTTCATCCATTGCCGAACCGCCTCTTTGCCTTCCAGCGTGCCCTCGCCCACCGTCGTCCAGCGGATGTCGTCCGTGCAGTGGGAAAGGAATCCTTCATTGTCGCCCGCAACGATGGCCTCGTTGGCCTGCAGCAGGATGGACTTGTTGGTACCAGGCATGGGAGTGCTCCACCGATGGCGCAGGACGCCGACGGGTGAATGGTCACCGCTGACGGGTTAATGCGGTGCAAGGAGATTGATATCGCAGTGTCAGGGCCAACGCAGGAGCTCCTGTCGGCTCAGGTGACGTCGCGAAGGAATGGCACCACCAGTAGCTTGAGAGCAGCCTTGCCGGGCTCGTCAGGAACAGCGAAAAGATTGCGCTGGCTGCACGCGTGCAGTCCTGCACCAGGCTTACTTCCACAAGAAGTCGGCGCTGGCTTAGAAGAAGAAGATCCGAACCATCAAGCGCTACAAGTCGACTGTTGAACTGCCTACGTATCAACGAGGCAAGTTTGCTGCTCAGCTTTCGGACCCCAGCAAGTTCTACCCGTAAGCCCTGAAGCGGCCGAGCTGCGGCACCTCGGCCAGCTCAATCACCCGTGCCAGCGCCTCTTCGCTCCCTACCCTCAGCGCGTGACAGCTTGCGATGACCTTGAAAGAGGTCGTCGCACCCAACCTCGCTTCACGCCGATAGCTTTATGTCGCCTTTGGCCTACTCCGCAGGGGCGTCTCGATCCTCCAGCGTCAATCGGCGGGGGCACAGCGGACCAGGGAAGATACTGCAGGCGCTGACACGGCCGGGCATTCAGGTCCTAAGTCGCGCACGGTGATCCCCCTGCGCGCCACAGCTGGAAGTTTCGCAAACTCGCCCGCCATCTGCCGCTCGGGTTAACCTGTTCGGCACCGATGGCAGGCAGGCTCCCACATGGACAGGACCCAACGCGTGGAATCAACCATGCCCAATCAGCCCAAGTCTGGAGAGTTCTTCATCCTTGAAGCAGGGACCATCAATGGCCCCAGTTGCGGGGTGGTCTTTGAGAACCTAGGCACGTTGCTGTCCCCCCCGCGACTGATTCTACGGCCGGAGGACGGGGGGTTCCCGGCGCTGCGTGAAACTCCACGCCTGGTCTATTCCCCCAGCAAAGGACCCCCGCCGAAGGATCTGGAGCCCGGGTTCAGCGGCTACTGGCTGGTGTCCGAGCGGCTTCACCACGTCATGGCCTCGGTCGACCCCAACGCGTTCGCCTTTGCGGAAGTCGATTACCGCCTCGCAGATGGCAGCAAGGGGCCACGCCACTTCCTGTGCACTGTGGTGCAGGAGATCGACGCGCTGGATGAAGATGCATCAAAGCTCTTCATCGACACAACCGAAGAGTTCATCAACGGTAAGTTCTACGACCTGACCGGCGGTGCCAGCGTTACCTTCAAACGAGACCTCCTGGGTTCGGCACACGTATTCAAGACGCCTTACAACAGCACGATCTTCTGCGACCGTGTGTTCAAGGATGCCGCCGCTGGGGCAGGCATTGCGACCAATAGCGATGCCGACGGCATGTGGTTCATCGACGCCTCGAATATCTGACAGCCTAACAATCGGTGACTGGGAAGGTGCCTGAACCATGTCTCGCAAAGGACCTGTTTTTCAAGACCATCACGCCATTGAGCAGCAGACGCTGGACCGGAGTCCGCTACTCAAAACTATTTCAGATGCCGGGCATTTCAATATCCATGCCCCTGAGAACCGGATATTTCTCCCTACCGATCCAGCGTTTGCTCAGACTCTGAGCATCACACCACATAGTGGCGGCCCCATCGCGGACTACCAGGTGGGACTTCAGCAGCGCCTGCGGCGTCTGGAGCAAACACCGGATGGCGCCAGAGCGCTTGCCGGCGACCCAGACGCGCTGGCTCGGATTGCCGGGCGCGTGGACACGTTTCGAGACACCATACGGGCCGGCCTCATCAACGGCGACCTTTACACCAATGCGCCCTATGGCCTTCGTGCAGACGATATCCGTCCCACGGTCCAGAGCTTTTTCCACAACGAGCAGGGCTATGGACAGGGCAATGCAGCACAGCTGCAGCGGATGAAAGGTTTCGCACCGGTTGACAATGGCTGGGCCGGTGTCACCCACACCGAAGGTCGCGTCGTCAGCACGCTCCAACATATCCATACCATTCCCAACCCCCTGACGCGAGGCGGAGCGATAGAGCTACAGCGCCATGGGCTCTCCCTGGCAATCTCAAACGCTCACCACGACGGCCGTTTGAGTCTGTCTCAAGGCAGCATCCAGGTGGTAGAAAACACCCTCGGCGCGGAGGCAGCCTCGCCTCTTCGCGTTCCACGTGGTCAGCACGGCGCCGTGTCCATGGAACTACTCATGGGCGAGGCCTCGGCCCGGACCTTGGTCCGCTCCGGCGGCCTGCTGGCAACGGGCGCCGATGCGATCATGACCGCTCGCCGCTCCGCCGAGCTGCTGGAGCAGGGCAACACCACCGCCGCACAGTCGGAGGTCAACCACGCCATTGCCCGCAACGTGGGCGGATGGGCAGGTGGTGCTTCTACGGCGATGGCACTGGGCGGAAGTGGATTTGTGCCCGCAGCCGCAGTGGCTGCTGATGCACTGCTCCTGAGCAAGGCATTTGAGAGAGGCGCAGACCTGTTGGACAACCGCGCCATCTACCACCAGACCGACAAGGCAGGGGTGGACTGGCAGTTCAACGGGCGCAACTGGAAACGCCAAGCCGTTGTCGATCGCACGCCGGATGGACATACCGGCCCCGTCCAGCAGAGCGTCGTGGCCAGCTACGAGAAGTCCCAAGAGCTCGGTGCGATGGCCAGTGCAAAGGCGGTGGAACTGGCACTGGGCAACGCGCCCCCACCGCAGGACCCGTTCAAGATCCCCGCCCAGGCCAGCGACCGGCGCGGGCTGGACAACCAGGACTGGCGGCGCAATGCCGAGAGCCTACTGTGGGAGCGCCAAGTCAAATCAAGCGTGTCCGGCGCGAATGACCGGGGCTCCTACGAAACCCAGACCGCAGCCCCAGAGCGCGCCCAGCAGCTCAACCAGGAGGCGTTGGGCCGCATCGAGAGCAACATCGCCACCGGGCGCGAAGCCATTGCAGCGGCCTACCTGGAGAGCCGCGCCGCCCAACGCGCACAGGACCATGGTGTGGGCCTACCTGCGGCAGTGGGGGCGGCGCGTGCCAACAGCGACGTCGTGCTGGGCTCAGATAACCAGCGTTACCAGCGGAATGAAGCGGGCCAATGGGTGAGCCAGGTCGGGCTGGCCAGCGGCAACCTGGCCGTGGAGCTGGAACTGACCAACCAGATGCGCCAGCCTTCGCTGGAGCGCTCGCAGCAGGCGTTGGCGGACATCCAGGCATTGCCGGCGCCCACGGCCGCTCAATCGGAAAAGTACGAACTGCTGCACCGCTACCGAAGCGTCGGCGTCGATTTGAACGTGAACCCTGACACTCAGCTGGCCATCGGGCTGGCGACGCAGCGGACGCTGGAGTCCAACGGCATTACTGGCCGGACGATGCAGCAGTTGAAACCCGATGGGACGGACAAGCGCGGCTACGACAGCCCGATCATCCACTTCCAGACCGGGCCAGATGGGATCGCTCGCCAGGTCGCCACCACCAGCAGCGAAGAACTGCGGCAGGCACTGAATGAGGTGCGAGCCCAGCGCCATGAGCAGGCGCCGATTACAGATACCCCGGACCTGCGGATTGCTGCGCCGTCGCCGCAAGAACGCGAGGCGCATCAGCAGGCGGAAAGGGATGAGGCTCGAGCACCGCAGGTGGCAGTCGATGCGGATCGGCAACGTGATGCAACCCCTGCCTCCGATGCAGTGATGATGGCAGCAGCAACCGCTCCCGTTGGTGCTTCGCCGCCAGTAGCTCCGGAACGTCCCGAACGAAGCCATTCGTCCACTCAACGAGACGCACCACGACACGAACCGGAAGTGCGGCCGGCACCGGCAGCAGTAGATGATCGGCCCCAGCAGGATAGGCAAGCTGCTCAACCGGCTTCCCTGCAGCCCACGCCATCGGCGCACCATGAGCGCGATGTCCAGCCAGCGGGTGCCCAGAATCAGGACACCTCGCGGCAGCCCGTGGCGCCCTGCCCGCCCGAGCCGATCACACCGTCCTCGTCGCCATTGAACGGGCAGGCCCACTCCGCGCAGCACCCAGTCATCGAAGGTCGCCAGCATCCCAATCAGGCGGTGCCTGCCCAGCCGGCCGAGAACCTGCCGACCGCACCCGTAGTCCAGGCGCCGGCGCTCCCGGATCAGCATGCTACCCCGGCAGTGGCGATGACGCCGATGCAGGCCGGTCATCCCGACCATGCGCTTTACCAGCAGATACGCGAGCATGTGACCGCGCTGGATGCCAAGCACGGGCGTAGCTTCGATGCGACCAGCGAACGGATGACCGCCAGCCTGTTGGTCTTGGCCAAGGACAACGGGCTGGAGCGGGTGGACCATGTTTTGCTGAGCAATGCGACCCCCGAAAAAGACGCAGCGCACTACGTGTTCGTTGTCCAAGGCGAGCCGAGCAACCCGGCGCACCAACGAGGTGCCATGCCCACTGAGCAGGCCGCACAGACACCGGTGGAAGCGTCGATGCAGCAGTTCGAGGTAGTGAACCAAGAGCAACGCCTTCAAGCGCAGCGCTTGGAGCAGCAGCTGACGGAGGCGCGCGAGCAGCAGGGGAGCCAAGCACGCGGGATGAGCATGGGCTGAGATATGGGGGGCGCTGGCGTGCCGCGTTCCGGCTTCCAGATAGAGGAAAGTTCGACGTGCGCCGGCCAAGGCGCCTTCCGCACTCAGAAGAAGACCGTCAGACGTGCTGCTGTTCGGTGCCAGGATTCTCAGCCCGCCATTGCGCAACTGTCTTGCCCTTCAATTCCTGGGCCAAGTTGCTAGCGCACAGCGAGGTGCGGCAATCCCTTTCCGCATGGCATCGAATGCTGAGCATAGTGCCATCCCCATCATGGCCGCCACCAACTTGGCGTGGTCGCCGCGGCAAAGTCCCGGCGAGCGGACGAGGTAGCGCGTGCCGACCATTGCGCGGAGGACGGTCGGGACGAAAAAGCGTGCGTAGAGCCCAGCTGGGCGCGCCAGCAACAGGGGCTTGGGCATGATTGATACCTCGATTGATACCTCGGGGGGCATCGCTCGGGATCATCAGTTGGCCCGAATTGCCAGTTCAATCAGACAGTTGTTGATTGAGTGGTCTCGTGGAGCGGGTGAAGGGAACAAGCCCCAAACCCGCCTAACCCATTGATTCTGCACGAAAGTAGCAGGTCAGCGGGCTAGAAAACGATACCTGAAACGATACCTGCGGAGCCTAGCAGGGTTGTGGGTCGTCACTCAATCACCGGAGTGACGCCATGCACCGTTTTGCCCTTGGGACCCTTCTCGCTGCCGCCGTGTCGCTGCTCCCGCTCCCCGCGTCCGCAGCCCCGCCCCAGCCCGTTGGGGAGTTCGTCAGCGAACCGGGGGAAACCTTGGGCGACTTCATCCTCCGCATTGCCCCGTCGCTGGACCAGCACACCCGCGCGAGCGGCCACGAAGTCTGCGGCATGGTCGCGGCTGACAGCGAACGCTATGGCGTCCGCCTGGGGAGCACCAAAGGCGCAATGACCTGCTCAATGAGCCGGAGCAACGTGCCGGATGGGATGCGTGCCCTGAACGTCTCCATCCACTCCCACCCGCATACCCGCTCGGTCTTCCCCACCTCCGCCGACGTTTCGTTCTACGCCGAAAACCCGATGGTTTCGGGCCGAATGGTGAAGCGTGGCCGCCCTGAAAAAGTCGGCGGGGCATACTTCTCCAACGGCGATTACGCGGCAGGACCCGGGTATTTGGTCGCAGAAGGCCAGGTGCTTTACCAGGAGGGCAAGGGCACCGAACGCACCCTGGGCAACTTCACCGTGACCCCGGGCCTACTGGCGCAGACGAACTAACGCCAGAGGCAAGGCAACAAAAGAGCCCCGCAATGCGGGGCTTTTCCTTTCCTCGACTCAAGGAAGAACGCGGTAGTAGAACGCCACGCTGCCGCGTATGACCGACCCGTTATCAGTGGAGGCGTTGCCACGGAACTCGAACTCCACAAGCTTGCCGTTGAAGCTGAGGGTTTGGTTGCTCGCGGTGAACGATGTCGGGCTGCCAGGGCGGGCCGTGTTGCTGCTACTGCCCGCACCTGAGACGGTGGCGGTGGCCCCGTTGTAAGTGATTTGCAGGCTGCCATCACCGCGCACCGGGCCCCAAGTGCTGGACCAGTCAGAGCTTTGACCCGCCAAATAGGTCCAGTTCGTAGCTTCGGTCAAGGTCAGACGGCCAACAGTGCCGTAGGCGTTGGCCACGGACAGGTTTACGAAACCAGAGACGACCACCAATCCTTGCGTGGCGCACGTGTTCGTTTCACTGCGGCGGGTGCCGGTGAAGCTCCAAGCAGACCAACCTCCATAGGTGGGGCCAGGTGCGGCGGTCGTGCCGGCCGGGCATCCGTAGGAACGCTGACGCGTGGCGACTTGCTCGGCTTCCCAAGTGTGCGCCCCAGCCTGGCCCGTTGGGCATGCCTGCGAGGCGCCGACCCATTGGGTAGAGCTTTCGGTTTCCGGACCTGGGCAGGCTACGCAGGCGTTGCCGGCATTCGCCCAGGGACCAGGCTCAGGGGAAGCCCACGCTTCTGGGCAGGCCCACGTGCGGGTTTGGTGGACCATCCCCCACGTGCCGGCAGGGCAGGCGGCAACGTCTTGGTGGTCCGGGCCTGGCGGCGTGCAGCGGGTCAGAGACGGCGGATTGATGGGAGTCGTGGGCAGAATACCTACCCCTGGACCAGGCACAACCGGGGCGGCCGGCGGCGCGCCAGGCACCACAGGCGGCGACGGCGGGGGCGCAGCTGGGGCCACGGTGACCGGGGTGCCTGGGGTTGCGTCGCCCACACTGGGCGCACCGGTAACCGGGCCGGTGGGAGTGCTGGGATTGGCCGGGTCGATGGACGGGGGCACGGTCGGCAAAGTCGGCGGGAGCGTGGCTACCGCAGAGCCGCTTGCCAGGCCGGAAAAATACACGAAACCCAGACGGTCGCCACCGTCCTGTTCGCATGCGGTGGCAGCGTTGGCCGGGTCGTATTTGTTGTTCAAATAGATGCTCTCGCCGTTGACCTGTGCATCCCACACCGCTGGGTCGCCGGCCATCGCTGCAACCAACTTGGCGCAGGCTGCCTTGGGCACGTCACTGGTTTCGACTAAAAACGAGTCGTTCCCACGCTTCACCGTGTTCGGCCAGAACGAAACGGAGCCGCCCCACACGTTGCGCAGGCCGTCGCTTTGCCTCAGCCGCTGTGCGGCCAGGCCATCCGTTCGCACGAGCGACGTGGACAGGCCTGAATAGCCGCCCACGATTCCTAGGCTTCGTTCGATGGCGCTGGCGGTCTCACTGAAATCCAGTTGAGTTTGTTTCACGTCGGCGGCCACGCTGGTCGGGCCAAACAGCAGCCAGCCGGCGGCCGCTATCGCGGACGAGACGCCGAGGACCAGCAGAACCTCGACCAGGGAGAAGCCGCGCGATGGGGTGCCGGCAGCGGAACGGTCAGGACGATGGATATACATAGAGGTTTCTCTAGAACCGGGGAGGCCGAGGAGCGGATAAAGGCTTGCTCTTCTGGCCCGACCGGGCCGCGCGCCAGTCAGTGACGGACGGCATGCCAGCGCCAATGGCGCGTGAGCGAGTGTGGGCACGGAACAGTTGGCCCAAAAGCGGGGCGTAGGCGGTGGCGTAATCCGTGGCGGAGACGCCTTCGCCGTTCGTGACCTCTGGATTGGCGCCGGCGTTCAGGAGCAGGGTCGCCGTCTGGACGAGTGCGCCGGTCTCCGTGTGACCGAACGCGTTCACAACTGCATGGAGCGGTGTGTTCCCCAAGCACATGACGCCGTTTATGTTGGGGTTATGACCGGCTGCCAGCAGCGCGGCGGTTTCGCTAGCGTCCCCATTCGCTGCGGCCTCATGGAGGGGATTGGCTTCGGCATACGTGCTCATGACCGGTTGGCCTCTCGGGCGGCGGCGCGGTCTTCCAGGTGTTTGATGCCCCGCTCTCGCAGCGCGTCGCGCCTCTGCGGCTCACGTTCCAGCTGGGTCGTTATGACCAAAAGCGCACCGACAATCTCGGCGGGGTCCCAGTCATCGGCTTCAGCTGCAATGACCAGACCGCCCAGAACGATTTTTCGGTGAGCATCTTTTGAGCGGAACAATGCGGCGCGCTCCTTCGCTCGCTCCTTCGTCGCCTGCCGCGCTTTACGTTCTTTCTCCTGCTTTTCAGCAACCAGCAACTTGGCTTGCTCTCTCGCTGCCGTTTCCAGAATCTTTCCTAACTTTATTTTTTGTTGCTCAACATTAGCCACGACACGCCTTTAATCAGACCCGATAGACCATGCAATCACAAACTAGGCCGAAGGCAAGGGGGGGGCACCGCCCTCAACTGGCGCGAGCGAGCAGCGAGCGCCGCCTTTGCTCTTGGCTAAAAAGTTGACAGTTTCAATGTGCATGGGAACCTGAAATCAAGGGCCAGCGAGCGAAGCGAGCGACCCGGGTTCTCATGCAGTTTTCGATGGGTGCGCAGCGCCCAGAGAAAACAACAAGAGCGCACTGAGAGTAATCCCTTCGGGATTACGTGCGGTCAGGGGCTACGCCCCCGACACCCCGGCGCGCTGCGCACGCCAGCCCCCCATTGCTCGCCCCCCAGGGGGCTGCGCTAGGAGACGGGATTGGCGATTTACCACTTCACTGCAAAGGCTTACTCACGCTCGGGGGGACACTCGTCCACCGCTGGCGCTGCCTATCGCGCGGGGGTGCGGATTGAAGACGCCTTGACCGGGACGGTCCACGACTACACGCGCCGCCAAGGCGTCGCGTTTTCGGCGCTTTGCCTGCCTGGCGAACAGACAGCCGACCGGGCGGAGTTCTGGAATCGGGTCGAGGCCCACCACAAGCGCGGAGACGCCATCACATGCCGTGAGGTGGAGGTGGCGCTCCCCGCCGAACTCTCTCCCGAGAAGCGTCAAGAACTGGCGCATGGTTTTGCCCGCCATCTGGCGGAGCGCTACGGCGTGGCCGCGGACGTGGCCATACACGAACCGAGCAAGGGCGGGGACGAGCGCAATCACCACGCGCACATTCTGCTCAGCGCGTGCAGCGTTAACCCAGATGGCAGCCTGGGGAAAAAGGCCGTGGCGCTGGACCCGATTGCCTGCAAGCGGGCCAAGCAACCCACGCTGGCAGACAGAGAACGGGAACACTGGGCCAAATTCGTCAACAGCATGCTGGCCGCCGAGGGCGTCGCGGAACGCGTAGACCATCGTTCTTTGTTGGACCAGCAAGTCGAGGCCGTCGAAAAAGATGACTTCGCCAAGGCGGCCAAGTTGAGCCGCCCGGCCACCAAACACGAGGGAAAGGCGGTCACGCAAGCCCGCCGCCGGGGCGAGCGCTTGCCGCGCGCTAGACGAAACGACGGCGTGCGCGACGCTTCAGCCAGCCGCGTGACGGCCCACGCCGAACGCTTCGAAGCCCTCAAGACCCAAGCCGCTGCCGAAGGCCGCTTGGCCCAAGTAGATGAGCAAGCCCTGCATGCGCAAGCGCTTTTGGAACGCCGCAAAGAATCCGGGGCGCGCCTGCGCTCCGCCGTTAACACCCTTACCAACGAGGCCGCACGCCATGAACCCAGCAGTTCCAGCCGCCAGCCCGGCCGCAAGCGTGGCCCCCGTGCCCCCGCTCTCACCCGAAATAGCGTTGATGCTCTCCGAGTCCGAAAACCCGGAACTGGCGACGAGCGCGTGCCTGCGCTGCGCCCACTCCACAGCCTTAACCCTGGCTTGGCCACGGGGGGACGACGAGCGCCCGAAGCCGGCGGATTTAGTCGTGTTCTGCGGCCAGATGCACCGCGATATCACGACCCTCGTCCAGCGGTGCTCAGGATTTCAGCCCAAGCCCTGACACCCGGGGCAGGGGCCGCCGTCCAGGCGCGTGCACAGCGTCCCGCTGCGCACAAAGCCGGGTCATCCATGCCCCGGCAAGCCCCCGTTGGGGGCGGTCATCAGAACAAGGGGGCGGCTGGCATCGAGCGCGCTTCACGCAAAACCACACCTAACAGACAGGCGGAACTCATGGCCGGCGAGCAAGTGACACAAAGTTTGGACGCGATGATCGCGCACATGTTCAAAGTGGCACGCCTGTCGCTTCAATCCAGCAACAGCAACAGCAACAGGACCGCCACGCCCGAGCAACGTTCTGCCTCTCGCACACTCCTCAGGTGCCACACGGACTTAGAGGAGCGCCAAGCGGCCTACGGCCAGGCGAAGAAGGACCGGGAGCAAGCGCGGTTAGACCGTCGCAGGGCCGTGGCCGACGCCAACACGTTCCCTGTGCCCACGGATTTGCTGTCCACGGCGCTGCGCAAGGTGGGACGGCCTACCGCCGAAGACAAGACCGCCCAGGCCGCGCAGAAACAGAAGCGGCAAGCGAAGGGGCAGGAGCAGCAGGCTCGGAAGCTCCGCGATACGACCAGAGAGGCCAAGAAAAAGGCCGAGGTGGCGTTCGAGCTGGCCAGGGCCGACTTTTTGACACAGTTCCCGAAGCAGTTCCCGCCCGCTAAACCCACCGCCGAGCTCGCACCGACGCGGGACATGGCGCCAATGCCGCCGACCCCGGACCAAGCCGTGCGGCCACCGGAGCCGGTCAGTCCGCCTCGCCGTCGGCCGCCGCCGATGCCTTGAGAAGAGCCGCGACGGCCTTGGCGCGCTGCTCCGGAGACAGCGGAGCAGGTGCCAGCGTGCCTTCCGCCATCTTAGAGAGCGGTCGCCTTCGTGAAGAGCTTCCCCGATAACGCCGATTCCTTTGCAATGGCTACGATGTCGCTAATGGCGCTTGCGTGCACAACATTGCCTAGATTCATCATAGATTGGACCACCGGAACAATGGTGGTGGCGGTCGGGATGTCTCTCTGGATGAGCGCACCTTCGCTGGTGTAGAGCGGCCCTGAAGCCAAGATGCCTAGCAACTGCGCCTTAGTTCCCGGTGTGTATCCATTATCTTTTGTTCTAAACATCAAATCTTCAAAGAGAAAAACGGGAGAACCGCTTGAACCGGGGAAGCAAGCGGCATCAATCACAAACTCAGGCTTCCCGTTCCACCTCAGGAACGGATGACTAGCGGTGCTTCCGCGCCTCGCTAGAGGGCGGTTGTTTTCTTCGTCCCATAGCCCATTCGGATAGCCAATCATCATCACCGGCTCGATTGGTCTAATGTTCTTTTTCTCGTCATCTGGAACTAGGAAGCTAGCATTTAGGAACGTATTCCTCAGCTGGTGTCCGGCCAAATGCATGTCTCCCATGATGTCGCCAATGTAAAAAGCGCAAAGGTCAACCGCGGGGTCGGGGTGCGACAGCATCCGCTCCTGAAATCCGGGGATTAAAAAGTTTAGATGACTGTCTCCAGGGGCAACGACCATCTCGCTCATGACGTTGCTTGGCTGACGAACGGTCAGCGTCATCTTGACCTCATTGCAGTTGGCAACAACATGCTTATTTGTAATCACCAACGGAAAATCTGCGACTCCTTCAGGGACATCGAAATTAGCCATGTAGAAAAACCCAGTTCCTACGGACGCTGATACGCCCGCATTGCCGCAAAGTAGCCGAACCGTAGAGAGCGAAATAAGAGTTGCAGGATTCATTCACCACCTCTAGAAATAAAAAATACGCCCCCGGCTTGACAAAACCGGGGGGCGTCTTAGTTTTGATTCACGGCCCCCGAGACAGCGAATCTCGGAGGCGAGCAAAGTAGGAATCAGCTACCTGCCCAGGCAAGGCCCCTTGAGGCCACTCTAACAAGCCCGGACGGACCCGCAAGCCCCTTCTTTCTCTCCTCCGAATCCATTGCCTCGATGGCCTGCGCGATTGGCGCTAGGCGGGGGTGGTTCGTAGCCATCAAACGGTTCTGTCAATCAGCCCTTGACCGGGCAAGCGCGCGGCAACTGGGGACTGGGGGCTTAACTGTGTAGGACACCCCCGCAACCTGGGCCTGCGAGAAACCGCAGGCGAACGCTGGCTTTGCCGCAGCCCGAGAGAGACGCCTACAGCAGACCGTGGGCGGCGTGGACCGGGGGCAGCAGCGGCGACGCTGTGAACCATGCTAGGCCGTCACGGGGTCGAACCCCGCCGGCACACCCGCAGCCGCAAGGCACATCAAGCGCGGGCCGACTATCTCGTTTTTCCTGGCCCTGACGGGTGGGGGGCTCGTGCCCAGCGACCCGCAAAACGGGTTGCCCGCCCAAAACGAACAGCGTTTTGAGCGAGCGAACCGGAAGGCCGAGGCCGCCGCCTGCGGCGGCGGACCTCGGCAGCAGGGGGGTCGCAGGGGGGCGCGCTGTCAGCGCCCCCCCGTTGCTTCAGGCCGCCTATCGGCGTCTTCGCGGCCGAGGGGTCACTATCAGGAGAACACGCGCGCGGGCTTCGTCGCTGGGCAGTCTGCGCTTGGGTTCAACAGCAACAGCAAAAGCACGGGCGGCTATGCCGCCCTTCTGACCTCGCTGCCGCTCGGCTCCCCCTGGGGAGAAAGGCGGGAGGCGGCGCCGGTGCGCCGCCGGACTTGCGCATTTGCCCAAACGCGCTAGAAACTGCTGATGAACAACGCACAACAACGCGCCGCCGAGCGTGCAGCAAACAAACTATTGAAGGCGAAAGGGTTCGCCGCCAATGGCGCGAGCCTGAAAAAGAGGCGCCGCAAGGGCAGCAAAAAATAAGTCGCGAGACTGTTAGGTTATTGCCTTGACATAGGCGTAGCGCCGTGGGAAAACGACCTTGTCGGCGGTTCCCCGCATTCGCGGGGATGAATCGAAGTTCACCGCCCTCCGGGTGGATTATAAAAAGCTTTACCCGCCGTCACCAAAACCCTGCTCATGCGGGGTTTTTTGCTTTCTGCAGGCGAATCCCACCCCTACACAGGACCCGCAGCCCCGTGCCATCCGCCTGCAAGGGGTTGATGCGGTTGGGCTGCGTGGTTCTGGCGGCTGCGCCTTTAGATGGGGTATTGTTCGCCCACACCCTGCTAGGAGGCATACCGTGGGCGAATGGTCGGACTATTTTGAGGACTTTCCGGAAGAGAACCCAGCGAACTGGGTCAACGGACGTTTTGACCCTGCGGCAGCTCGGCGCGAGCATCAGAAGGCCGAAGCGCTTGCGCAGTCCCAAGCAGACTTGAACAGCACCGTTCGTAGGATGATTGACGAAGGCAATCGGCGCGCCCTCGAAAAGCAAGGCAAGCCGTAAATCGCCCCGAGCGGGGAGATTGAAGGTCCGCAACCGCCCCTCTTTGCTTCGCAACGCCTCCGCTTACGCGGGGGCGTTGGTCTTGGTCGTTGACGCTCGCGCCTCCCGCTTAGCAAGCACCGCCGCCCGCTGCAACTGCTCAGCGAACTGGCCAGCTGTATACGCCGGTAGCTCCACCGGTGCGACGAAGCGCGCCAACGTTGCGACTCGGTCCGGCAGGCTACCGCGGTCGATGTAATGCCGCTCCAATACGGTTTGCCCGCGTGAGTGACCCGTCAGAGGTGCAATGGCTGAAGGGGTCGCCCCGGCAGTATCCAACAGGCTCGCGAACGTGTGCCGGAAGCCGTGGAAGCCCTGCCCTTTCTCTTCCACCCCGCGCCTTTTCGCATACGTAGAGAACTGACGGGACAGCTGTCGGCCGTAGCTCAACTCCTTGCTTCCGGGCAGGTTAGGAAAAATCCTGACGTGGCCAGCCGCTTTTACCTCAGCGACATAGTCAAGGAATCCCGCTGCCAAGACAGGACCGGCCAGAGGAACAAAACGGCGTGAGTTCGGATTCTTGACCCGCTTATCTTCCTGCGACGCGCGGACAAAGAACCCTTGCACGCCGTTCACGATGTCGATGTCCCCAATGCGCAGCTGCGCGACCTCCGTCACTCGCGCACCGCTGTAAAGCCCCAGCATGGTGCCAAACCACCTGTGGGGCCATTTCGCTGCCCAAGCCGAGAATGCAGCTGGCTCAAACAGAGCTTGCAACTGCTCCGTGCTGAATGGCGAACCTTTGTCCTCCGCATCGGGGGTCTGCATCGGGCGGACGCCGCGAAGCGGGTTCCGCTCCAGGTGCCCACCGTCAACCAAGGACACCAAGAACACGGACAGGCGCTGACGGTGCTTCGCTTGCGTCCAGGCAGCGGGTGCGGGCTCCTCGTTCTCTCTCGCCGCTGCAACAACCTCATGGACGTTGGCCATGTCGCGGTAGGGCAACCGCTTCGTTGCATTGGCTGGCCACCAGCGCACCACTTCAAAAAACGCACGCACGTGGTCCTGGCTTAGCGAAGAGACGGGCACATCTGCCACGATA
This sequence comes from Stenotrophomonas sp. NPDC077420, assembly GCF_044543385.1. Classification (NCBI taxonomy): domain Bacteria; kingdom Pseudomonadati; phylum Pseudomonadota; class Gammaproteobacteria; order Lysobacterales; family Lysobacteraceae; genus Stenotrophomonas; species Stenotrophomonas sp. NPDC077420. The sequence goes on along the minus strand of NZ_JBITVZ010000015.1, from coordinate 101,732 downwards.
GCTCCGGCGAAGAGCCGCAACGAATGCCTACTTTCCAAGACGGTTTTGCTGTGAAGGTTTGCGCGCTCCAAGTCGGCCAGGTGGTCGGCGATGGCGTTCGATAGACGGAGGCCGGCCGACTCTGCCTGGATGCGGGCAGACGCTTCACGCATTTGCTGCTTTCGCCGGCCCGCTCGCTCCCAAAAAGCTTCTGTGGGTTCGGCAGACGGGCTAGGCAAGCCGAACGTCTCTGCGAAAAGCAACGCGTCTTGCGGCGTATCGATTTGTGCCCGGGCCACCCGTGTGCCATTGGGCAACTCCACGCCCTCAAGCGTCAGCTCAAACAGCTCACCCGACGCCGCTTTGCGCAGCAGTTCATCCATTTCTGCCTTGTCCATACATCCCTCTAGCCGCCGTAGGGCAGCGAACACTTTGGAGAGTGCCATGCCCATGCGTGCGGCCGCTAGTCGCGCAGCATCGCCACGAGGCAAATAGAGGGGACGGATAAGGAAGCGAGAGCCTATGCACGCGCGTAGTTTTGCAGGCACCAAAAAACGAACGTATAGCCCGCTGGAGCGCTGCAAGAAAAAAGGTTTTGGCATTGAACGATACCTAAAACGATACCTCGGGGAGGCGTTTCAGATACCGGATTTCCGACTAAAACCCTTGCATTTTCATGCACTTACAGGCATGATGAGGGTCGAGTGGAGCGGGTGAAGGGAATCGAACCCTCGTCAGTAGCTTGGGAAGCTACAGCTCTACCATTGAGCTACACCCGCTTGGTGCCGGGGAAGTTTAGTTGCCCGGGGGGTTAAAAGGCAACGGGCGGTTTGCGGCCGCCCGTTGCGTTCGGCACGACCAACGGTCGTGCCCTACCGGTTCTGGCCGGCGTTACGTCAGAAGCTGCCGCTCACCGTGGCAAACAGGCTGACGTCGCGGGCGCGCTTCTGCGCCGCGGTGGTGCTCATGCCGATGTTGCTGTTGAGGCCGAACAGGCTCATGCGCGCACCCAGTACGGCGGTGGCGTAGTTCTTGTCGAACTCCAGGCCCGGCACCTTGTACAGGCCCACGTCCGGCATGGTCTGCAGCCAGGCGCTGGCCTGCTTGTCGTCTTCGAACTCGTGGTCGTAGGTGACCTGCACGTACGGCTTGACGCTGCCGCCGTCGAAGCGGGCCTGCCAGCCCACGCGGCCCACGGTGGAGTCGGTGTCCTGGTTGGCGTAGCCCAGCGCGGTGGCGCTCGGGTTGGATTCGACGTACCCGTCCAGCTTGACCTTCTGCCAGATCACCGCGGCCACCGGACCGTGGCGGAAGCCGCCTTCGGTGCCGAACTCGTAACCGGCATTCAGCGCGGCGGTGAGGTTGCTGCCTTCCGGCGAGCCGGTGTGGGTGCGCTCGGCCGGGCCCAGCTGCACGCGACGGGTCACGTCGTAGTCCAGCCAGCTGTAGCTGACCTGGCCGTTCACCCACACGTTTTCGCCATACCAGCCGGCGAACAGGCCCAGGGTGGTGTCGGACTGGGTGAAGTCGCCCTTGCTGTTGCCGAAGTCGGCATCCATGCGGCCGTAGCCGGCGAAGCCGCCGACCACCATGCCGTCCTGCGCCCAGTCGATGCCGAACAGGCCGGCCGGGGCCATGCCGTCATACAGGTCGGCGTGGTCGTAACGCTGCATGTCGCCACGCAGGCCACCCCACCAGCTCAGGCCATCGGCCGGGCGGCCATCCAGGTGCCCGCTGACCTGGTCGGCGCGCGCGCGGCCCACGGTCTGTGCCGAGTGGGTCAGGATCTGCTGGTTGCGCGGGGCTTCCAGGATCGAGAGCGTGTACTGGCCCAGCATCTGGTGGGTGGCGGTGGTCGGGTGCACGCCATCGGCGAACACGTAGTTGTTGGCCGCGTTCGGGTTGGCGTAGGCGGTCGGGTTGCAGGTCAGCGACGAGGCCGTGGCGCAGGCCGGGCTGGTGACGTTGATGAAGCCGTAGGTGCCCGGGCTGGCGACGATTTCCTGCAGGATGTGGAAGGTATCCACCGGGATGACCTGCAGGCCGGCAGCCTTCAGGCCACCGAACAGCGCATCGTTGTAGGCCTTGGCCAGCGCGGTGCCCTGCGCCATGCCCACCGCGCCACCGGCGCGTGCAGCCGGGGTCAGGCCGATGTCGGGCAGGGTCGGCACGACGATGTACTGCGCGCCGGCGCCCTTGAGGGTACCCACGATGCCGACCTGGTCGGTCACGGCAGCGCCGAGGGTGGCCTGCAGCGGTGCGCCCGCCTGGATGGCGAACAGGTCGTTGGCGCCGCCCCACACGGTGTACAGGGCGTTGGCGTCGGCCTTGCCGCCGTTCGCGGCCAGGTACTGCGCGGTCTGGGTCTTGAGCGAGTAGACCGGAATGGCCGGGGTGCCCGGGGCCAGGGTCTGGGTAGTGTCCACGCCGACGCGGGCGCCGCCGATGGCGTAGTTGTCACCATTCTGGCCGTTGCCATGGGCGGTGGCGTTGGTGCCGTAGTAGTCGGCCACGTACTGCGCCCATACCCAACCCGGGTTGGTCGTGAACTGGCCGGTGACCGGCTGCACTGAGGCCGGCAGCAGCGGGCGGAAGTAGCCCTGGTCGGTCAGGCTGTCGCCGATGAAGATGGTCTTCGAATAGGGCGACTGCGCCATTGCCGGCACGGCGGCCAGGGCGATGGCCACGGCCATCAGGGAACGCAGGGGACGCTTGCTGAGCAGCATGGAAAAAACTCCTTTTTGGGTGATGACGGCCGACGTACGGCGGCGCACGGTGCCATGGTTCCACTGCACCCCGGCGACATCACGCTGCGCTGCGGCATGGCCGGGGCCAAGGGCACGCAGACGTCAGACACCACGGGCCGGGACGGGCATCGGTGGGGGCGCAAGGGTACGCAGAAGTGACGACTTTGGGGGACAATCGCGCCATGAACTTCGTCAACATCACGCTCAACGGCGAACCCCGCCAGCTTCCGCAAAGTGCCACCGTCCTGGACCTGCTGCAGGCCGAACACCTCACCGAGCGCCGGGTGGCAGTGGAGGTCAACGGGGAGATCGTGACCCGCAGCCGGCACGCGGGCCATCTTCTGGCCGAAGGCGATGTGGTGGAGATCGTGCACGCGTTGGGGGGCGGCTGACGGTGGGACCGCCTGGGCCGGCCACCGGCCGGCGCTACCGGCATCTGCACTATCCGGACAGGAATGGCCTGGTTGGGCGATAATTCTTCGCATGACTGCTCCTTCTTCCCCCGATTCGCTGGTGATCGCCGGCAAGACCTACGCCTCCCGGCTGCTGACCGGCACCGGCAAGTTCAAGGACCTGGATGAAACCCGCGCTGCCACCGAGGCGGCCGGCGCCCAGATCGTGACCGTGGCGATCCGCCGCACCAACATCGGGCAGAACCCGGGCGAGCCGAACCTGCTGGACGTGCTGCCGCCGGAGCGCTACACCCTCCTGCCCAACACCGCCGGCTGCTTCACCGCCGACGACGCGGTGCGGACCTGCCGGCTGGCGCGTGAGCTGCTGGACGGCCACGCCCTGACCAAGCTGGAAGTGCTGGGCGACCAGAAGACGCTGTACCCGGACGTGGTGCAGACCCTCAAGGCGGCCGAGCAGCTGGTCAAGGACGGCTTCGAGGTGATGGTCTATACCTCCGACGACCCGATCCTGGCCAAGCGGCTGGAAGAGATCGGCTGCGTGGCGGTGATGCCGCTGGCCGCGCCGATCGGCTCGGGCCTGGGCATCCAGAACCGGTACAACCTGCTGGAAATCATCGAGAACGCCAAGGTGCCGATCATCGTCGATGCCGGCGTGGGTACCGCCTCCGACGCGGCGATCGCGATGGAGCTGGGCTGCGACGGGGTGCTGATGAACACCGCCATTGCCGGTGCGCGCAACCCGGTGCTGATGGCCAGCGCCATGCGCAAGGCGGTTGAAGCCGGGCGCGAGGCGTTCCTGGCCGGGCGCATTCCGCGCAAGCGCTATGCGAGCGCGTCCTCGCCGGTGGACGGGTTGATCGGCTGATGACCAATCCCTTCGACAGCGCAGGCGCCAAGGCGCCGCCCAAGCCTTTCACCGTCACCGAAGGCCGCCGCGAGGTGCGCAGCTTCGTGTTGCGCCAGGGCCGTTTCACCCCGGCCCAGCAGCGCGCGTTCGACGACCGCTGGCCGCGTTTCGGGCTGGATTTCACCGGCGAGCCACGCGACCTGGACGCCACGTTCGGGCGCGATGCACTGAAGGTGCTGGAAATCGGCTTCGGCAACGGGGCCGCGCTGCGCTTTGCCGCGCAGCAGGATCCGAGCCGCGACTACATCGGGCTGGAGGTGCACGCCCCCGGCGTGGGCCGCCTGCTCAACGCCCTGGCCGACGACAACGCCGACCACGTGCGCCTGTACCACCACGATGCGGTGGAGGTGCTGGAAAAGGAAATCGCCGATGGCGCGCTGGATGAAGTGCGCATCTATTTCCCCGATCCGTGGCACAAGAAACGCCACAACAAGCGCCGCCTGATCCAGCCTGCGTTCGCCGCGCTGCTGGTGCGCAAGCTGCGCGTGGGAGGCCGGCTGCACTGCGCCACCGACTGGGAAGACTACGCCGAGCAGATGTGGGAGGTGCTGGACGCCACCCCGGGGCTGGTCAACCGGGCTGGTCCACGCGGGCAGGTGGAGCGGCCGGAATGGCGGCCGCAGACGCACTTCGAAACCCGCGGCCAGAAACTTGGCCACGGGGTGTGGGACCTGCTGTACGACCGTACCTGATCCCCCCACCAGGAATCGCACCAACCCATGGACACCACGCTGACGCTGACCACCGACATGAAGCTCGTTCTGGGGCTGGTCGGCTTCACGATGGCGATGTTCCTGTTCGAACGCATCCGCGCCGACGTGGTGGCGCTGGTGGTGCTGGTGGTGCTGGGCGTGACCGGCCTGATCGCGCCGGAGGAAATCTTCGGCGGTTTTTCCGGTAACGCGGTGATGAGCATCATCGCCACCACCATCCTCGGTGCCGGGCTGGACCGCACCGGGGCGCTGAACCGGCTGGCGGCCTGGCTGCTACGACGCGGGCATGGGGTGGAAACCCGGCTGCTGATGATGACGACCGCCATTGCCGGCTTGAATTCGTCGTTCATGCAGAACCCTTCGGTGATGGCGCTGTACCTGCCGGTGGCCTCGCGGTTGGCTGCGCGCACCGGGCTGACCCTGCAGCGCCTGCTGCTGCCGATCGCTGCGGCGATCGTGATGGGCGGCGCGCTGACCATGGTCGGCAATTCGCCGCTGATCCTGCTCAACGACCTGCTGGCGTCGGCCAACAACAACCTGCCCTCCGGCCTGGCCACCATCGAACCGCTGCGCATGTTCGCGCCGCTGCCGATCGGCCTGGCGCTGCTGGTTGCGTCGCTGCTGTACTTCCGCTACTTCGGCGACCGAAAGCTGGTGGAAGAGGAAACCCTGGCCAACGACGGGGTGACCCCGGCCCGCACCGAGAGTTATTTCGCCAAGACCTACGGGATCGAGGGCGATGTGTTCGAACTGGTGGTCAGCGCCGAGAGCCCGTTGGTGGGCATGACCTTGGGCGAGGCGGAAACCGTGCACGACGCGCCGCTGATGCTGGCGCTGAAAACCGGCAACGACACGCGGCTGGCGCCGCCGGCGGAAATGCGCATCTGGGTGGGCAGCGTGCTGGGGGTGATGGGCAGCCGCCAGCAGGTCAGCGATTTCGCGCAGAACCAGTTCCTGCGCATGTCCTCGCGGCTGAAACACCTGGGCGACCTGTTCAACCCCAGCCGCGCCGGCATTTCCGAGGCGGTGGTGCCGCCCACGTCCGATGTGATCGGCAAGAGCGCATCGGACCTGCGCCTGCGAAAGCAACGCGGGATCAGCCTGTTGGCGATCAACCGCGACAAGCAGGTGATCCGCGAGGACGTGCGCAACGTGCCGCTGCGCGCCGGCGACATGCTGGTGTTCCACAGCATCTGGACCGACCTGGCCCAGGCGGCCAAGAGCCGCGACTTCGTGGTGGTCACCGATTACCCCAAGGGTGAGCAGCGGCCGCACAAGTTCAAGATCGCGATGTCGATCTTCGCCATCACCATTTTGATCGCACTGACCTCCAAGCTGCCGGTGGCACTGACCCTGATGACCGGGGTGGCCGGCATGCTGCTCACCGGGGTGCTGCGCATGGACGAGGCCTACGCGTCGATCAACTGGAAGACGGTGTTCATGATGGCCGGGCTGATTCCGCTGGGCTGGGCGATGGACAGCAGCGGCGCGGCGGCGTGGGTGGCCGGGCACACCATCGACCGGCTGCCGACCGGCATTCCGGTGTGGGTACTGGAAATCGCGCTGGCGCTGCTGACCACGGTATTTTCGCTGGTGATCAGCCATGTTGGCGCGACCATCGTGATGGTGCCGATCGCGGTGAACCTGGCACTGGCCGCGGGCGGCAGCCCGACGGCGTTCGCGCTGATCGTGGCGTTGTCGGCGTCCAACAACCTGATGACCGCCTCCAACCCGGTGATTTCCATGATCACCGGCCCGGCCAATTACACCCCGCGCGAGTTGTGGCGGGTGGGCGCGCCGTTGTCGTTGATCTACACCATGGTGGTAGTGGTGATGATCAATCTGATGTTCTGAGCGGTGTACCGACCAACGGTCGGTACCTACCAATGATGACCCGGGGTGGGCGGCATGGGCCGGTAGATGCCGACCGTTGGTCGGCATGGAACAGGTAGATGCCGACCGTTGGTCGGCATGGCCTTACACCAGGAACACCTGCCCGTCCCGCACTTCCAACGCCACGCCCCGCAGCCGGTCGCCCTTGCACGGACCGGCCACGCACTCGCCGTCATTCAATGAAAACGACGCGCCGTGCGCCGCGCACACCAGGTCGCCCGCCTTGCTTTTAAGGAACTGCCCCGGCGCCCAGTCCAACCGGCGCCCGGCGTGTGGGCAGATGTTCAGCCAGCCACGCACGCTGTTGCCGTCGCGGTACAGCACGACCGATTCATGGTCGCCCTCGATGCCAGCCTCCACTTCCGCGAATCCCCCGTCGGCAATGCGTTCCAGCGCGATCAGCGCGGCGGTGGGAGCATCGGGAAAAGACATGGATTCGCCGTGGGAAACAAGGTGCGCCATTGTCGCACGCCGTCATGTGGCTGGCTCGGCGATGAACACAAGTGCTTGATTACAAATGAACGACCGTCGCGATTAACGTATTTTTCACTCAATGACAGAACGCTGCCGGGATACTGGCGACTCGCTGACTTCAGCCAAAGAACCGTCATGTACAACCGCTTCCAGTTCAACCAGTTCCGCTCCCTGTTTGCGCCGCGCAAGCCGCGCCATCCGTTGGTGCGCGTTGCGGTGGGTCTGCTCGGTCTGGCGATCCTTGCCGCGTTGGTGTTCGTGGGCGTGTTCGTGGGCGCGGCGATGATCATTGCCGGGGTGGCGTGGAAGCTGCTGGCCAACCGCAAGCAGGCGGCGCGTGCTGCCGACCCGCAGGTGGTGGAAGGCGAGTACCACGTGGTACGCAAGCAGGCGCTGCCGCTGTCGCGTTGAGGTTTCGGTCGGCGACGGCTGACTGCAGGCCGCGCCGTCCGACATTGTTGCCGACCAACGGTCGGCACTACACTGCCCGCATCCCTTGATTCTGGATGCGCGCATGACTGATGTAATCCCCGCCCCCGAACAACCCCGCATCCCGGTCGCCGGTGGCGGAACGTTTCCAGTTCGCCGCGTGTACTGCGTAGGCCGCAACTTCGCCGACCACGCCAAGGAAATGGGCGCGGCGGTGCCTGCCGCCGATGATCGCGGCCGCCCGATGTTCTTCAGCAAGCCGGCCGATGCCATCGTGGTCGGCCATGACGATGTGATCCCCTACCCGCCTTCGACCCAGGACCTGCACCACGAAGTGGAGCTGGTGGTGGCGATCGGCCGCGACGCGCCGGCCGGCGAACTGCCGGTGGACCAGGCCGAGGCGCTGGTGTTCGGCTACGGCGTCGGCCTGGACCTGACCCGTCGCGACCTGCAGGCCGCGGCGAAGGCCAAGGGCCACCCGTGGGATTCGGCCAAGGGCTTCGACCATTCGGCGCCGGTCAGCGAACTGGTGCCCGCCGGTGAAGTCGGCGACCTGGCGGCGCTCAACCTGTCGCTGGAAATCAATGGCGAAGTGCGCCAACAGTCGCTGCTGGACCAGATGATCTGGAACGTGCCGGAAATCCTGCACGAGCTGTCCAAGCTGTGGGCACTGCGCTCGGGCGATCTGGTGTTCATGGGCACGCCCGCCGGTGTTGCCGCGCTCAAGCCGGGCGATCGTTTCAGCGCGCGGCTGGAAAACGTGGCCGAGCGCCACGGCATCATCGCCGGATGACGACACGCGCCGCGTTACGCTGCGGCGACCTTTGCTATCCCCGCTACAGGAGAACCCGATGGGAATGCTGACTGAGTTCAAGGAATTTGCCATGCGTGGCAACGTCATCGACCTGGCCGTGGGTGTGGTCATCGGTGCGGCATTCGGCAAGATCGTTACCGCGCTGGTGGACAAGATCATCATGCCGCCGCTGGGATGGCTGATCGGCCGGGTGGATTTCTCCGAGCTGGCGTGGACCCTGGCCCCGGCACGCGTGGCGGCTGATGGCACCGAGATTCCGGCGGTGGTGATCGGTTACGGCGATTTCCTCAACACGCTGGTGCAGTTCATCATCGTGGCGTTTGCGATTTTCCTGCTGATCAAGGTCATCAACCGCGTCGCGCGGAAGAAGGAAGCAGCGCCGGCGGCGCCGAAGGAAGAAATCGTGCTGCTGCGCGAGATCCGCGACAACCTGAAAAAGTAAGAACGTTGTGACGGCGTACCGACCAACGGTCGGTACCTACCGTTGAAAGGCCGGGTGCGTGAGGCATTCCGTAGCCCGGCAGGCCGGGTGCGTGAGGCATTCGTAGCCCGGCGGGCCGCGTGCGTGAGGGATTCCGCAGCCCGCGGGCCGCGTGCGTGAGGGATTCCGTAGCCCGGCGGGCCGCGTGCGTGAGTAGTCCGTTGGTGGGCTGGGCGCGTGCGTCGGGTATCTCCATGGTGCGTGGTGCATGCGGTAGGCGACGACCGTTGGTCGTCGCCCGAACCACCGGTGGAAATCAGCATCCGCCCAACCATGACCTTGCGCCCATGTGCGGCGCGGACAGGCTGCTAAGCTCGGGGGCTTGTGCCCTGCCGCCCCGGAGTTCGTCCCATGCGTCGCCGCGTTCTTGCCATTGCATCGTCCCTTGCCCTGCTGGCCGCCCCGGCGTTTGCCGCGACCGGCACCACCACCCTGCCGCCGAAGTCGCTGGCCACCGCCGCTGAGCTGCGCGAGCAGGCCCTGAAGGACGACACCGGTTGGAAGGTGGTGGAATCGCTGACCACCGAAATCGGACCGCGTATCGCCGGCAGCGAGGCCGACGCGCGCGCCGTGGCCTGGGCCGAGGCCAAGTTCAAGTCGCTGGGCTTTGACCGGGTCTGGAAAGAGCCGGTGACCTTCCCGAAGTGGGAACGCCGCAGTGAGCACGCCCAGGTGCTGGGCAAGCATGCGCAGCCGCTGACCATCACCGCGCTGGGCGGCAGCCCGGGTGGCACGGTGGAGGCCGAGGTCGTGCGCTTTGCCGACCTGGCCGCGCTGCAGGCCGCACCGGAAGGCTCGCTCAAGGGCAAGATCGCCTTCGTCGATTACCAGATGACCGCCTACCGCGACGGCCGCGATTACGGCAAGGGCGGCGCGGTGCGCAGCAAGGGGCCGTCCGAGGCGATCCGCAAGGGCGCAGTGGGCTTTGTGATGCGCTCGGCCGGTACCGATTCGCATCGCGTTCCGCACACCGGCATCACCCGTTTCGATGACGGCCTGACGCCGGTGCCGTCGGCAGCGCTGTCGGTGCCCGACGCCAACCAGCTGGCGCGGCTGCTCGCGCTGGGGCCGACCACGATCAAGCTGAGCCTGGACTGCGGCTGGGACGGCACCGCGACGTCGTACAACGTGATCGGCGAAATCACCGGGCGCAGCCTGCCCAAGGAAGTGGTGGTGATCGGCGGCCACCTGGATTCCTGGGACCTGGGCACCGGCGCGATCGACGACGGCGCCGGCGTGGCGCTGACCATGGCTGCCGGCCATTTGATCGGCCAGCTCAAGCAGGCGCCCAAGCGCAGCATCCGCGTGGTGGCATTCGCCAACGAGGAGCAGGGTCTGTACGGCGGCAAGGCCTACGCCGACGCGCATGCCAAGGACATCGTGCTGCACCAGTTGGCCGCCGAGAGCGACTTCGGTGCCGGCCGCATCTATGCGTTCAACACCGGCTCGCCCAATCCGGAAGGCTCGCGCGACGCAACCCGGCAGATCGCCGAGGTACTCAAGCCGCTGGGTATCGAGTACGTGGCCGACAAGGGCGGTCCGGGCCCGGACATCGGCCCGCTGGCGGCCAAGGGTGGCGCGTGGGCGTGGCTGGCGCAGGACGGAACCGACTACTTCAACCTGCACCACACCGCCGACGATACGCTGGACAAGATTGAACCGGCTGCCCTGGCCCAGAACGTGGCGGCATACACGGTGTTTGCCTACCTTGCAGCAGAAGCAGACGGCACGTTCGGCAGCGAAGCCAAGGCGACCACGCCGCCGAACGAGTGACAGCGCGACGCGCTGTCACCTGGTAGAGCGGACCGTTGGTCCGCTGCGCGTGGTGTTGGAGCAGCCGTCTGACAGACGGCTCTACCTGGAGCAGCCGTCTAACAGACGGCTCTACCTTGCCCATACCGTGGTGCTGGGGAGTACGCCGGGCGCCGGCCGATAGACCGGGTCCCTGCCCGCGCCGCGCGAGGCTTCATAGTCGCGCAGTGCCGCCAACGCGGGCTTCTGCAACAGCAGCAGCGCGATGATGTTCAGCCAGGTCATCAGGCCTACGCCGATATCGCCCAGCGACCATGCCACGGTGGCCGTGTTCAGCGCCGAATAGAGCATGGCGCCGACAAAGCCGCAACGGAACAGGGTCATCACCAGCGGCGAATGCCGGTTGCGGACCAGGTACACGACGTTGGTTTCCGCGGTGTAGTACAGCGCCAGGATGGTGGTGAACGCGAACGGGATGATCGCCAGCGCAATGAACGAGCGCCCGAATCCCGGCAGTGCCGATTCCACCGCCTGCTGCACGAATCGCGGCCCTGCTTCCAGGCCGGGCACGTTGGCCACGATCCACTGCGAGGGCACCGCCGGGTCGTACACGTTGTAGGCGCCGGTGGACAGGATGAGGAACGCGGTGGCACTGCACACGACCATGGTGTCGATGTACACCGAGCACGCCTGCACCAGCCCCTGCTTGACCGGGTGCGAGACTTCCGCCGCCGCTGCCGGGTGCGCGCCGCTGCCCATGCCGGCTTCGTTGCTCATCACCCCGCGGCGCACGCCCCACTGGATGGCGGTGCCGATCATGGCGCCGAACGCGGCGTCCTGGCCGAAGGCGCTGCGCAGGATGATGGCGAACATTTCCGGCACCGCATCCAGGTTCAGGGCCATCACCACGGCGGCCACCACCAGGTAGCCCAGCGCCATGAACGGCACGATCACCTGCGCCACCTGGGCAATACGGCGTACGCCACCGAAGATGACCATGGCCACCACCGTGCCGATGCCCGCGGCGGTGATCCAGCCCGGTACCGCCCAGGCTTCGTCCAGCGCACTGACAATGGCGTTGGACTGCGTGCCCGGAAGCAGCAGGCCGCAGCCGACCACGGTGCTGAGCGCGAACAGCACCGCATACCAGCGTTTACCCAGGCCCTTTTCGATGTAGTACGCCGGTCCGCCGCGGTACATGCCGTTGCTGTCGTGCTGTTTGTAGATCTGCGCAAGCGTGGATTCGACAAACGCGCTGGACGCCCCGAGGAACGCCACGATCCACATCCAGAAGATCGCGCCCGGGCCACCGTAGGCGATGGCCATGGCCACGCCGGCGATGTTGCCTACGCCCACCCGGCTGGACAGCGACAGGCTCAGCGCCTGGAACGACGATACCCCGGCCGCCGAACTGCGGCCCTGGAACATCAGTTTGAGCATTTCCGGCAGGCCACGCAGCTGGATGAAGCGGGTCCGCACGCTGAAGTACAGACCCACCAGCAGGCACAGGCCGACCAGCGCGGGACTCCAGACGATGCCCAGCAGACGGGCGACGATGTCGTCGAGGCTCATGGCTCACTCCTCTGCAGCGCGCACATCAGAAGAACATGCCCAGCGCAACCTGCGGATTGATGTAACGGCCGGTGTTGCGCCCGGCCACGGTGAACTCGGCACCGGCGATCAGCCCGACGCTGGGGCTGAAGTGGTACTGCACGGCGGGGGCGAGGGTGACATTGCGACTGCCGGGACGGCGCTCGTCCACGCGCTGCATGCCGCCATCGGCGGCGGGGGCGTAACCGCTGAGGTGGCGGTCGCTCTGGCGGCTGACGGCGAACTCCATCACGCCCACCCACTTCGGGCTGAAGCTGTACTCGGCCGCGGCGGACAGGCCAATCAGCGAGCCCGGGGCGATGCTGCCGCGGAAGCCTTCGGGGGTACCGTAGACGCTGTGGTCGTTGATCGCCACGCGCGCCGGTGCGGGACTGGCGCTGAACTGACCCCGCCAGCGCAGCGGACGGCCGTTGGGCAACCACACCACCTGCTGCATGCCCAGCCCGAACGTGGTGCGCTGCACGCCGTCGCCCTGCGCGTTGAGCGGATTGCCGTCGATGCGGTCGTAGCTGCCGGTGGCATACCGCTGGCTGAGCGATACCGAGATGGCCGGGCGGGTGCCGTCGGCGTTGGGGGCCTGCAGCAGGTACTGCACCATGGCGGTGGTGTCGCCGGCGCGGAAGCCGCGGCTGCGCTCGCCACTGGTTTCGGCGCGCGATGCACTCAGATTGACCTGGGCGGTGACGCGCTGGCCCAGGCCATACGCGATGGGCACCACGGTCAGCCAGGCACTGCTGCGACCGACGCTGTCATGCCGACGACCTTCGCCGTCGAAGTAGCTGTCGCTGTCGATCCGGATCAGGTAGGGCTCGATGAACAGCCCGCCCTTGGGCAGCCCGGCCGGATTGGGGGTAATCAACGGCCCCATGAAATTGACCCCGTCCAGCGTACGCTCGTCGGCGAGCGCGGCGGCAGGCAGGCATACGCCGACCATCACGGCGGCGATCAGGGCGGAACGGGAAGAGCGCAGGGAGCGCAGCGCAAAGGTCGTCATGGAATGCCTCCGTGGTGACAGGGTGGTGCGGCGGGTCGATCCGCCGCACCGGCAATCTGCACAGGAAGCAAGCTCGGAAAAATCGGTAAATCACGCGATTGTCATGTTCTGTGCGCAAGCGCACGCATGAAAATGCTCATCGCGCCACATCCGATTTCGCGCAGTGCCGGGGCACCGTGGTGGCTACCGGAATTACATCGTCAATGGCTCAAAACGACGCTCAATGAAAGGGGTTGAATTCCGCGGCACGGACGGCAGTTGTCGCTTTTCACCTGCGTGGCGGCGGCACCCACAAAAAAAGCCCGGCCAGAGGCCGGGCTACCGGGATTCATCACACCCCACGCGGTGAGCGCCACGGACAGACCGTGATCCGGACAACGGCGCCGCACTGGGTGGGTGTCTCTCCTCACCTACGCAGTGCAGTGCCGCTTTTCACTGTGATGCAGCGCAAACACTGCATACCATCCGAAAAATCCGAATCCGCTGTAAGCGTGACTTCATTGGAGAAGTCGATCACATCACGTGGGGCAGCGCGCGTTTGCGTTGCCCCGTTTAAAGCGCGACGACCAACGGTCGTCGACTACCGTTGTGCGTACCAATGCGACAGCAGAACCGCAGTGGCCGAGGCAACATTCAGACTCTCGACCGCACCGCTGCCGGGAATGGACACCTGCATGTCGCACGTCTGCGCCAACGCGCGATCCATGCCCTCGCCTTCGGCGCCCATGACGTACACCAGGCGTGCCGGCAGCGTGCTCTTGAATAGATTTTCGCCGCCGTCCACCAGCGTGGCAGCCAGGCTGAAACCACCGGCACGCAGCGCATCCATTGCCTGCGGCAGCGCCGGCAGGCGCACCAGCGGCACCGCTTCAGCGCCCCCTTCGGCAACGCGTGCGGCCGCACCCGAAAGCGCCAGCGTGGAATCGGGTGGCAGCAGCAGCCCGGCCACGCCGAAGTGCGCCGCCGAACGCAGGATGGCGCCAAAGTTGTGCGGGTTGCCCACGCCGTCCAGCCACAGCGCCAGCACCGGCCTGGGGGCGGGCAGGCCATCGAGCCACTCCGCCAGGGTGAGCATCGGCGCACGCACCACGTCGGCGACCACGCCTTCGTGGTGGGTGGTGGCGGCCAGCTTGTTGAGGTCGCCCTCCTCCACCACGCGGTAACCGACGCGGTTGGCCACGCACCACTTCAGCATCGGCTGCAGGCGCGGGATCAGCGCTTCGGCCAGGTACAGCTTGCGCAGCGCCTGCGGACGGCGCTCGAACATGGCCTGCACCGCATTCCAGCCATACAGGCGCAGCTCGTCGTTGCCGCGCCCCGGGGGTGGCGGGGTGCCACCCTCGCGCGGCGGCAGCGGGGTGGCCCGCGGCGGGCGCGACGACGGACGGCGGGCGTTTTTCCAGGGATCATTCACTACGGGACAGCTCCAGCTTGCGTTGACGCCAGAAATCGGCGTTCTTGATGCCCAGGGCATCGGGGTCGAAGATCGGATCCAGGCCGAGCTTCTTCTGGCGCTCGTAATCGCGCAGGGCGATCAGGGCCGGTTTCTGCACGATCAGGATGGCGACGATGTTCAGCCACGCCATCAGGCCCACGCCGATGTCGCCCAGCGCCCACGCCATCCTGGCGTTGTGCATGGCGCCGAAGACCACCATGCCGATGATGCCCAGGCGCAGCACCAGCACGGTCAGCGGACGCTTGCGGTTGTGGTTGATGTAGCTGAGGTTGGTTTCGGCCATGTAGTAATAGGCCATGATGGTGGTGAAGGCGAAGAAGAAGATCGCCATCGCCACGAAGGCCGAGCCCCAGCCCGGCAGCACGGTTTCCACCGCGGCCTGCGCATAGCCCGCGCCTTCGGCCACGCCGGCCAGGCCGGCGAATACCGGCTCGGCACCGGCCACCGGCGAGTACACGTTGTAGGTGCCCGCGGCCAGGATCAGGAAGGCGGTGGAGGTGCACACCATCATGGTGTCGAAGTACACCGCGAAGGCCTGCACGTAGCCCTGCTTGGCCGGGTGCGAAACTTCCGACGCCGCTGCGGCGTGCGGACCGGTGCCCTGCCCGGCTTCGTTGGCATAGATGCCGCGCTTGACGCCCCATTCCACCGCCAGGCCCATCATCGCGCCGAAGGCGGCGTGGGCGCCGAAGGCGCTGCTGAAGACGGTGCGGAACATGTCCGGCACGCGGTCGGCATTGAGCGCCATGATGGTGATGGCCATCAGGATGAAGCCGGCGGCCATGAACGGCACCACCACTTCGGCGAAGTTGGCGATGCGCTTGACGCCGCCGAAGATCACCACGCCCAGCAGGAGCGCCACGACAATGCCGATGCCCAGCTTGAGCGCCTGCACCGATTCCATGCCCATGAACTGGCCATCCAGCGGACCGCACAGCGCGCCGCCACGGCAGGCATTGATGATGCTGTCGGCGATGGCGTTGGCCTGCACGCCGGGCATCAGGAAACCGGCTGCCACGATGGTGGCCATGGCAAAGGCCACCGCATACCACTTCAGGCCCATGGCCTTTTCGATGTAGTACGCCGGGCCGCCGCGATAGCGGCCTTCGGCATCCTTGGTCTTGTAGATCTGCGCCAGGGTGCACTCGATGTACGAGGTGGACGCCCCCAGGAAGCCCATCACCCACATCCAGAAGATCGCACCGGGGCCGCCGAAGGCGATGGCGGTGGCCACGCCGGCGATGTTGCCGATGCCCATGCGGCCGGCCATGGACATGGCCAGGGCCTGGAACGAGGACACGCCGGCGTCGGACTTTTCGCCCCGCACGGTGAGCCGGCACATTTCGAAGAACCCGCGCAGCTGCATGAAGCGCGTACGGGCGCTGAAGTACAGACCCGCCGCCAGGCACAGGAAGATCAGCGCCTTGCTCCAGATGATGCCATTGATGAATTCAACTACTGCTTCCACGCGCTCTCTCCAGTCGGCGGAAAATGAAGGACGTCCCGTCGGCTGGAAGGGACCGGGTCGATTCTCCACCATAGCGCGCCAGCCCGATAGGGCCGATTGACCCACCCGGCGGCTGGCGCCACGACCAACGGTCGTGGCCTACCAGGTGCGGCGATCGCGGAATCACCCCCGCGTGCCGGTTCGCGCCGGCCGCCCGTCCTGCGGTCGCGCGACGGTTCGCGCCGGCCGCCCGTCCTGCGGTCGCGTGCCGGTTCGCGCCGGCGGCCCGTTCTGCGGTCGCGTGCCGGTTAGCGCCAGAGGCCCGTCCTGCGGTCGCGCGCCGGTTCGCGCCGGCCGCCCGTCCTGCGGTAGGTCCCGACCGTTGGTCGGGACGAAGCTCGACGGCCGTCAGGTCACCCGTTCACGCACCCGTGCGAAGCGGCGCAGGTCGTGCAGCTGGCCGCGCTTGAACACCGCGCAGCGCGCGGTGCCCTCTTCCTGGAAGCCGTTGGCCAGCAACACCCGGGCCGAACCTTCGTTGAAATCCAGGACCTCGGCCTGCAGCCTGAACAGGTGCAGCTCGTCCATCACCCAGGGGGCAAACCGCCCCACCACGCGGGTCATCCACCCCTGCCCCCAGTACGCCCGACCCAGCCAGTACCCCAGCTCGGCGGTGTGCCCACGTTCGGCCACGCCGGGCTGGGCGCCGATGCTGCCGCAGGCGGCGCCGTCGATCTCGATGGCCAGGTTGAGCGTGTCCGCCGACAGTACGCGGCCGGCGAGGAACGCCTCGCCGTCCTCGCGCGTATAGGGGAACGGGAAGCGGTCGCGCAGCCCGCGCGAGACCGCCTCGTCGTTGGCATGCCGCAGCAGCGCCTCCAGGTCGTCGCTGCGCCAGGGGCGCAGCACGAATCCGTCGCCTTCCAGCCGCAGCGGGCGGTCAGGCATGGCCACCCACCGACGGGGTCTCGGCTTCCTGCTGCTCCAGCTCGCGGGCCACGGCCTCGGGCGAGCGCGTGTACGGGGCCAGCAGCGCGTAGAAGGCCGGGACCACGAACAGCGACAGGAAGGTGGAGACGGTGACGCCGAAGATCACCACGATACCGATGGTGCCGCGGCTGGCCGAACCGGGGCCGCCGGCGACCACCAGCGGGATGGCACCGACCACGGTGGCGATGGAGGTCATCAGGATCGGACGCAGGCGCACCATCGCCGATTCGACGATGGCGCGGTGCACGTCGCGACCTTCGTCGCGCAGCTGGTTGGCGAATTCGACGATCAGGATGCCGTTCTTCGCCGCCAGGCCCACCAGCATGACGATGCCGATCTGGCTGAACAGGTTGATGGTGCCGCCGCTCACGTACAGGCCCAGCAATGCGCCAAGCACGCCCAGCGGCACGGTGAGCATGATCACCAACGGGTGGATGAAGCTTTCGAACTGCGCGGCCAGCACCAGGTACACCACCAGCAGCGCCATGGCGAAGGTGAGCAGCACTGCGCCGCCGGCGTTCTGGTACTCGCGCGATTCGCCCTTCCAGTCGATCTGCGCGTGCTGGGGAAGTTCTTCGCGCGCGGTCTGCTGGGCCCAGGCGATGGCCTCGCCGAGGGGATAGCCCGGGGCCAGGCCGGCAGTGATGGTGATCGCGCGCAGGCGGTTGAAGCGGTTGAGGTTGCCCGCTTCGGCCACTTCACTGAGCGTGACCAGGTTGGACAGTGGCACCAGTTCGCCGTTGCTGGCGCGCACGCGGATGGCGGCCAGGTCGTCGGGCGAGGCGCGGCCCTCCCGACCGGCCTGGACCAGCACGTCGTACTCTTCGCCGTTGTCGACGAAGGTGGTGACGCGGCGCGAGCCCATCATGGTTTCCAGCGCCGAACCGATCGCGGTGACCGACACGCCCAGGTCGGCGGCGCGCTGGCGGTCGATGTTCACCCGTATCTGCGGGCGGGTTTCCTTGTAGTCCGAATCCGGGCCGACCAGGCCGGGGTTGTCGGCCATGCGTTCAAGCATGCGGTCGCGCCACTGGGCGATTTCCGCGTACTCGGGGCCGCCCAGCACGATCTGGAACGGCTGGCCGCCACTGCGCACGAGGCCGCCGCCAACCTGGGTACGCACGCGCACGCCGCGCATGGTGTCCAGGTGTTTCTGCAGTTCGGCCGCGACGTCGGGCGTTGCGGTGGGGCGTTCCCGCCAGGGCTGCAGGAACACGCTGATGCGGCCGGTGTGCATTTCCTCGCTGGCGCCGAAGCCACCGGGGACGCGCGGGTTCGCCCGCACGATGGGTTTGCCCTCGCCGACGAAGCCGGCGACGATCTTTTCCACTTCCTGCACCTGGCCCACGGTGTAGTCGTAGCCCGCGCCTTCGGGGCCGTCGATCATGATCTGGAACGAGCCCCGGTCTTCGGCCGGGGCCAGTTCGGACGGCAGCACCTTCAACAGCAGCGCGCTGGCGGCGAGCGACAGCAGCATGACCACGACGTAGATCCAGATCCTGCCGACGTGGGCATCCAGCACGCGTCCATAGGACGCCGAGACGCGGTCGAGGTTGCGGTTGATGAACCCATGCAGGCCCTTGGGCGGCTGGCCGGTGTGCGGCTTGAGCAGCTTGGAGGCCATCATCGGGGTCAGGGTCAGCGACACGAACGCCGACAGCGCCACGGCGGCGGCCAGGGCCACGGCCAGCTCACGGAACAGGCGGCCGGTGTTGCCTTCCAGGAAGCCCACCGGCAGGAACACCGCGACCAGCACGGCGGTGGTGGCGATGACCGCGAACGCGACCTGCGCGGTACCGCGCTTGGAAGCCACCAGCGGGGGTTCGCCCAGGTCGATGCGGCGCTGGACGTTTTCCACCACGACGATGGCGTCGTCCACCACCAGGCCGATACACAGGACCAGCGCGAGCAGGGTCAGCAGGTTGATCGAGAAGCCGAAGGCGTACAGGGCGATGAACGCGGCGACCAGGCAGACCGGGACGGTGACGGCGGGAATCAGCGCGGCGCGGAAACTGCCGAGGAACAGCCAGATCACCGCCAACACCAGCAGCATGGCCTCGATCAGGGTGGCGTAGACGCGGTCGACGGCGGCTTCGATGAAGGTGGTGTTGTCGAAGGCCACGAAGATGTGGGTGCCTTCGGGCAGGGTCTGGCCGACGCGCTCGGCTTCGGCGCGGGCCGTGCGGGCGACGTCCAGCGAGTTGGCGGTGGAGGTCTTGACGATGCCCAGGCCGATGCCGGGCTCGCCGTTGCTGCGGTAGTAGGCGCGGCGTTCGGACGAGGCCAGTTCGATCTTTGCGACGTCGCCCATGCGCACCACGTAGCCGTCGGCGCCCTTGCCCAGCGGGATGGTGGCGAAGTCTTCCGGCTTTACGTAGTTGCGCTCCACGCGCAGGGTGAAATCGCGGTCGGCCGATTCGATGCGGCCGGCGGGCAGCTCGACGTTTTCGTTGCGCAGCGCGGTTTCCACATCACCCACGGTCAGGCCGCGCGCGGCGAGCTGGTCGCGGTCCAGCCAGATGCGCATGGCATAGCGCTGGCGACCGCCGATGCGGACCTGGGCCACGCCGTCCAGGCTGGAGAAGCGGTCCACGACGTAGCGGTCGGCGTAGTCGCTCAGCTCCAGCGTGTTCATGCTGGAGGAGGTCATGTTGAACCAGATGATCGGGTCGGCGTCGCTCTCGACCTTGGCGATTTCCGGCGGGCGCGCCTCCTCAGGCATGCGGTCGGCCACGCGGCTGACCGCGTCGCGCACGTCGTTGGCGGCCGCTTCGATGTCGCGGTTGGAGGTGAATTCGATGCTGACCTGGGCGCGGCCATTGGAGCTGCGCGCGTTGATGGTGTCGATGCCTTCGATGCCGGCCAGGGCGTCTTCGAGCACCTGGGTGATGCGGCTTTCGATGACGGCGGCGGACGCGCCGGTGTAATCGACCGACACCGAAACGATGGGCGGGTCGATGGCCGGCAGTTCGCGCAGGGTCAGGCGGGTGAACGACATGATGCCCAGCACGACCAGCAGCAGGCTCATCACCACCGCAAAGACCGGCCGCTGGATGGAGATGTCGGAGAGTTTCATCCGGCGTGGCCCACGGCGGCGGCGGCGGCGGTGGCGCCGGTCGGGGCACGGGTGGTGCCGGCCGGCGCCGGATCCGTGGCCTTCTCGGCGGCGGGGCTGGCAGCCGGGGTTGCGGGCGCCGGCGCGGGCGCTGCCGCAGGTGCGGCGGTGTCGTTGACCTTCAGGCCGGGACGCAGTTTGCCGGTGCCGTCAACGACGATGCGGTCGCCGGCCTTGAGGCCTTCGCGGATCTCGACCACGCCGGAGCGACGCGCGCCGCTGACCACGTCCAGGCGTTCGACGGTGTGGTCGGGCTTGACCCGGAACACGAAGGAATCGCGGCCGACCTGGACGACGGCGATTTCCGGGATGACCAGCGCCTGGCGCTCGGGGCGGAACATGCGCACGTCCAGCAGCATGCCGGGGCGCAGGCTGTGGTCGGCGTTGATGAAGTCGGCGCGCACGGTGACGGCGCGGGTGCCGGGGTCGACGCGGGTATCGATGGTGGCGACTTCGCCTTCGAAGGTGCGGCCGGGATAGGCGACGCTGGTGGCGCTGACCTTGTCGCCGTTGGACAACGAGGCCAGTTCGGCTTCGGGTACCTGGAAGTCGACGTGCATGCGCTCGATGTCGTCGAGGGTGGCGATGACGGTGGTGGGGGTAACCAGCGAGCCTTCGCTGACCTGACGGATGCCGAGCACGCCGGCGAACGGGGCGCGCACGCGGCGGTCGCCGATGTCGGACTGCATTTCGCGCACGCGCGCTTCGGCGGCATCGCGGATGGCGCGCTGGGTGTCCAGGGTGGCACTGGCCACCAGCTGCTGGGCGGCCAGTTCACGCTGGCGCTTGTACAGCTGGTCGGCTTCGGCAAAGGTCGCTTGCGCCTGCAGCAGGGCCGCTTCCTGGGCCTGGCCGCGCAGGGTGACCAGGGGGGTGCCGGCGGAGACCTGCTGGCCACTGTCGAAGTGGACGGTCTCGATGATTTCGCTGACCTTGGCGGTGATGGTCACCGATTCGCGGGCCTTGGCGGTACCCAGGGCCTGCAGGGTGTCGCTCCAGGCGGAGGTCTGCACCACCTGGGTGGTCACCGGCACCACTTCAGCCTGCCGATGGGCGGCTTCGTCCTTGCTGCCGCACCCGGCCAGGAGGACCAGGCCGAGGCCAGCAATGATGCGCGCGGTGATGCGTCCCGACATGAAGTACAACCCTTGATGTTCCACGACCGGCAAGTGTAGCCACCGCCCGCGTCAGGCATATGTGCCAAGCGTTTACCGGCGCGTTCACATTGCCCGGTGACAGGCGCAACCCCTTTCGTGCTGGGGCCTGCGGGGCGTGTAACAGGATGTGTCAACGCATGTCGGATTGCGTCTCCAGGGAGACAGGCGGGTATCGACCAGACGTCGACACCCGCCAGGCGCGGTTTACCTCAGTACGTGTAGTTCACCTTCATCCAGACCGTGCGGCCGGGTTCGTTGATGCGGACCGGGTCGGCGGGGAAGCCGAAGTCGGCGCTGCCGGCGAGGTTGAGGTGCTCGCTGTAGGCGCGGTCGAACAGGTTGTCCACGCCTGCGCTGAGCCGCAGTGCATCGCTGATGCGGTAGCCGGCGTTGAGCGCGAGCGTGGCGAAGCCTGCGCTTGGGCCCAGGTCACGCGCGACCACGTTGCCCTGCCCCGGCGCCACGCGGTTCTGGCGGGTCACTGCGCGGGCGAGTGCACCCACACTCCAGCGCGCGCCTTCCCAGCCTGCGCTCAGGCGTGCTTCCAGCGGCGGCATCTGCGGCAGTGCGCCGCCATCGGTGCGGTTTTCGCCCCATGCGTAGGCCAGCGTGCCGCCGAGTTTCCAACCCTGCCCAAGCGCGAACTCGGCGCCCGCTTCGGCACCGGCAATGCGTGCATCGACGTTGCTGGCCTGGGTGGTGCTGCCCATCATGCCGCCGTCGCGGTAGGTGAACAGGATGTAGTCCTGGAGCCGCCCGGCGTACGCCGAGAGCCATGCGTTGACCCGCTCATCCCGGTACTGCAGGCCGATATCGAGCTGGGTGGTTTTTTCCGGCTGCACGCTGCTGAAGGCGTTGATGCTGCCGGCCGGTCCCATGTCAGGCGAGAACAGCTCCCAGTAATCGGGCATGCGTTCGCTGTGGCCGATACCGGCGTAGGTGGTCAAGGCGCTGTCGATGTCCCGCTCGAAACGCAGGAAGCCACTGCCCAGGTCTTCACGGCGGCGCTGGCCGGCGGTCGGGTTCGGCATCGCCATCATGCCGGTGGTGGCGCGCTCGTCGGTGACCTCGGCGCGGTCGATGCGCAGCCCGCTCACCCATCGTTGCGCGGTGCCTTCGCCCAGGGTGATCTCGGTGAACACGCCCTGGTTCTTCTGGCGTGCGTCGGTGGACCATGGCGTGAGCCGGTAGGTGTTGCGGCCCATGCCGTTGCGGCTGCGGTGGCGGCTGTCGAGCGCGTCCACGCCGGCCACGAGGGCGATGTCCTGCCAGCGCCATTCGGAGGCGATGCGACCGCCGGTGGTCCGGCGATCGACATTCGATGCCATGGGCATCGGCATGCTGCTGGCCGGGTTCGGCTCGCGCAGGGTGTAGTTGTCCATGACGTGGTCGGCGTCGTTGTAGTAGACGTTGGCCTGCAGTTTGTCCCACGCGCCAGGCAGGTTGTCGCGTTCGAAGCGCGCGGCGTAGCTGGTGCGCTTGAACGCGGCGCCATCCATGCCACGCCCGGCATAACGCGCTATCGCATCGCCGGTGCCGGCGGAGAGCTCCAGCACGGTGTCTGCATCCGGGGTCCAGCCCACGGCGACATCGCTGTTCCACTTGCGCCACTTGGACGGCACCACCTCGCCATTGCCGTCCTTGTAGTCGTCCGCCTCGGAGCGGTTGCCGTTGACGCGCACGTAGCCCTGCGAGGCACCGGCGGTGAGGTCCAGCACCTGGTCGTTGCGGTTGCGCGAGCCGACCAGCGCGCTGGCGTCCAGGTCGATGCCCGGAGCGTCGAAACGCGGGGTATCGCGTTCGAATCGCACCGTGCCCGCTGAAGCGCCGGCACCCCAACGCACGCTCTGCGGGCCCTTGATGATGGTGAGCCGGTCGAAGGTTTCCGGGGCGATGTACGACAGCGGATTGTCCATGCGCGAGGGGCAGGCGCCGATGAGGTTGCCCTCGTTGCTGACGATGTTCAGGCGCGAACCGAACATGCCGCGCAGCACCGGGTCGCCGTTGGTGCCCCCGTTGCGGATGGCGGCGAAGCCGGGGACGGTCTTCAGGTAGTCGGCGCCATCGCTGGCCGGGACCGGCTGGCGCGGCAGGCGCGGGTCGGTGACCCATTGCAGGGGCGAGGACGGGGCGCTGGCGGTGACCACCAGGGTGTCGAGGGTACGCGCGTGGTCGCGCTCGGCGGCGTGCAACGGCAGCGTGGCCAGTGCAAGCGACAGGGAAACAGACAGGCGCGTCATTGCGCCCGTGCTGCGGGAGGTAACGGTCATGGTGGAACTCCAGAAAACGCACAGGTGCGCGGCGCCAGGGCGCCGTCGCGCAGCAGGAAGAAGACAGGGCGGTTTCAGGCGTGCAGCGGCGGTCCGCGCGCGGCGTGGGCAGGCCAGCGCAGGCTGTGCGGGCCGGCGACGGTGCGCAGCACCGGCGGCGCGATGACCGTCAGGACCGGCAGCAGCAGGATCAGGACCGCCAGCCACGGCATCAGCCGCGAGGCCATCATGCAGTATTCGCAGGCCTCGCCATGGCCGGCGTGTGGGTCGATCGGGGCGGACGGAGAGGCTGGGGAGTCATCGGCAGGCCTGGCGGCGCTGCTCGACATGTCGTGCATGGACGAACCGTGCATGGACAGGTGATGCGGCGACGAACCATGCATCTCCCTGTCATGCCCCGGCATCACGTGCGGGGGCATCGCATGTGCCGGCATCACGTGGGCCATGCCACCCGGCATCAGCATCACCGACGGGCCCTGCACCTGCTGCCAGCGGCTGACCAGCGGCGCCAGCGCCATCAGCAGCGTCGCCACGAAGGCGAGCTGCAGCAGGAAGGCAAACGGGCGGCGACGGCGGTTCACCCTGCGATTGTAGCGGCGAGGGTAGGCGGACACGCCGCTGAATGGGCATGTGCGACCACGCGTCGCAGGCGCCGCCGTGACGAACAACGGTCGTCACCTACCGGACGCCGGACCGGTAGCGCCCGACCGTTGGTCGGGCGGGGTCAGACCGTGATCGTCTGGGTCAGCGATTCCCACGTCGGCGGCAGCGGCCAGTCGGCCTCCTGGTTGCCGTCGATGACGCGGCGCAGGTCGCGGGTGTCGATCTGCGGGGCCAGCACGTGCACCAGTTCCAGCGCGTAGTCACGCAGCACGCGGTCGCGCGGCAGCACGGCCCAGGCAATGCATTCGTCGATGGGCACCGGCGCCGGCCAGGAACGCAGGTCCTCATCGCCGGCGTTGACCGCCATTTCGGCCAGCAGGCCCACGCCCAGGCCGGTGCGCACGTAGGTCTTGATCAGGTCCGCATCCAGCGCGGTCAGCGCGATGTCGGGGGTCAGCCCGGAGGCGGCGAAGGCGCGCTGCAGCGAGGAGCTGCCGCGGGTGGAGGACTCGTAGCTGATCAGCGGCTGGGTCGACAGCGCCTGCAGGTCCGGCGCGGCGCCGGGGCGGTCCAGCGCGTGCCCGCGCGGGACCAGCACCAGCCGCCGCCAGCGGTACAGCGGAATGGCGATGCCGGCGCTGGGCTCGGCACCGGCCGTGCTGATGATGGCGATATCCGCATCACCCTGGCTGAGCAGGTCCAGCGCATCGCTTTCGGCCGCCTGCTGCAGGTGCACGCTGACCTGCGGGTAGGCCTGCTTGATGCGCGCCACCGCCGGCGGCAGCACGAACCGTGCCTGGGTGTGGGTGGTGGTCAGGATCAGCTGGCCCTGGCTTTCCCGACGCTGGTTGGCGGCATAGGTGCGGATGTTGTTGGCTTCGGCCAGCACCGCACGGGCGCGGCCGATGACCTCCACGCCGGCCGGCGTCACCGCCTCCAGGCTGCGGCCCTTGCGCACGAACAGCAGGAAGCCCAGTTCATCTTCCAGCTGCTTGAGCTGCTTGGACAGCCCCGGCTGGGTGGCGTGCACCCGCGAGGCCGCCAGCGTGATGTTGAGCTCGGCGTCGGCAATGGCCACCAGATAACGAAGTTGGGTCAGCGTCATGGGCGTGCGCGCAGGCAGGGAGAGGGTCGACCGACTGTAAGCCAGTTGCCGTCACCAGCTTATAACCAAATGTTGTTTATGAAGGGTATCAGGTCATTTCGCGCTGTCATATGCCGGCGCTACGGTCTGGCGGACCCCTGTCGCGCCCGGCGCGTGAAAGCCACCTGCGCTGCCCTTCCCTCATGCCGCGGCCCGCCCGTGGCCCGTCATTGAATCCGCGGAGCGTTTCCCATGGCCCTGTACCCCTCGATCCTGGACACCATCGGCAATACCCCGGTAGTGCGCCTGAACCGCATTGCCCCCGACCACGTCACCCTGTACGCGAAAGTCGAATCGTTCAATCCCGGCGGCTCGGTCAAGGACCGCCTGGCGCTGGCGATCATCCTGGACGCCGAAGCGCGCGGCGTGCTCAAGCCCGGCGACACCATCGTGGAGGCGACCTCCGGCAATACCGGCGTGGCGCTGGCCATGGTCGCCGCCGCGCGCGGCTACAAGTTCGTGGCCACCATGGTGGAGACCTTCTCCATCGAGCGCCGCAAGCTGATGCGTGCCTACGGCGCCAAGGTGATCCTGACCCCGGCCGCCGAGCGCGGCTCGGGCATGGTCAAGCGCGCGCGTGAACTGGCCGAGGAACATGGCTGGTTCCTGGCCAGCCAGTTCACCAACCCGGCCAACCCGGCCTACCACCGCAACACCACCGCCGCCGAGATCCTGCGCGATTTCGCCGGCAAGCGGCTGGACTACTTCGTGACCGGCTGGGGTACCGGCGGCACCCTGACCGGGGTGGGCGAGGTGCTGAAAGTGGCCCGTCCGGAAACCCGCATCATCGCCACCGAACCGGAAGGCGCGGCGCTGCTGGGCGGCGCGGAATGGAAGCCGCACAAGATCCAGGGCTGGACCCCGGACTTCGTGCCGGAGGTGCTCAACCGCGGGATCTTCGATGAGCTGCTGACGATCGACGACGCCCGGGCGATCGAGACCTCGCGCCGGCTGGCGGCGGAAGAAGGCATCTTCGTGGGCATCTCGGCCGGGGCCACGGTGGCCAGCGCGCTGGACGTGGCGGCCAGGGCTGAGCCCGGGAGCGTGCTGTTGGCGATGCTGCCCGATACCGGCGAGCGGTACTTCTCCACGCCGCTGTTTGCCGACATCAATGAGGGGTCGGACGACGAGTGGTTGGCCGGTTTGCCGTGAGCCCACGGGCAGGGGGGCAGAGCCCCGCGCTACGGACCGGTAGCGCCCACCCCTTGCGGTGGGCGTCTTCGTTTGGGGCGGCCTTCATCTGCGGTGAAGCCGGCCCGCCGCAAGGTGGCGGTGTCGGACGGTGCCCGCCGGGTCGCACTGCCTGAGACGACGATGACGCAGCCTAGATGCCCTGGTCGCTAGCGTGTGAGGCGGCAGTCATCCCGTTGTATGGATCCGGAACATGAAGGAGCGGCACGCATGAAGATCGAAGTGTGGCAGGGCGACATCACGACCCTGGCGGTGGATGCGATCGTCAATGCGGCCAACGAATCCCTGCTCGGCGGCGGTGGCGTGGACGGCGCGATCCACCGTGCGGCGGGGCCGCAGCTGCTGGCCGAATGTGCGGCGCTGCCACAGGTCCGCCCGGGCGTGCGCTGCCCCACCGGTGAAGTCCGCGCCACGGCGGGCTACAACCTGCCGGCACGGCACGTGCTGCATACCGTGGGGCCGGTGTGGAACGATGGCACCCGCGCCGAGCCCGAGCTGCTGGCCAACTGTTACTGGAAATCGCTGCAGCTGGCCGAAACGCTGGGGCTGCGCTCGATTGCGTTTCCGGCGATCAGCTGCGGCGTGTTCGGCTATCCGCTGCACCAGGCCGCGCAGATTGCGGCCACCGAAACCCTGGCCTGGCAGCGTTCGCACCGCGAGCCCCAGCGGATCATCCTGGTGGCCTACAACGCGGCGACCTTCAAGGTGTACCAGTCGGCACTGGCTGCGCTGGGGCAACCGGGCGACGTGGCCCCAGGACTGCCCTGCCCCCCGGTAGAGCCACGTCCTGCGTGGCTGCCGTAGGCCGGCACCCCGCCAGCCACGCAGGGCGTGGCGCTTCGGGCAAAAAAAAACGCCGGCGAAACCGCCGGCGTTTTCCGTTGCGCGGGTGCGGCGTGGATCAGCCGTTCCACTTGCCCAGCGCAGCCTGGCCGTTTTCCTTGGCGCGGTCGTACACGGTCTGCTGCGCCTTGGCGACGTTGGCCTTGGTGTCCTTGGCCCACAGCTTCAGCGCGGCCTGCTGCATGGCGCGGCCGTAGGAGAAGCTCAGCGGCCACGGCAGGTTGCCCATCTGGTTCATGGCGTTGAGGTGGGCAGTGGACTGCTCATCGCTCTGGCCACCGGACAGGAACACCACGCCCGGCAGGATCGCCGGCACGGTGCTCTTGAGGCACATCACGGTCGATTCGGCCACTTCCTCGACGTCGGCCTGCTCCTCGCAGCCCTTGCCGGAAATGACCATGGAGGCCTTCAGGATGGTGCCTTCCAGCAGCACGTTCTGCTGGTACAGCGCGTCGAACAGCGAACGCAGGGTGGCTTCGGTGACTTCGTAGCAGGTTTCGATGTCGTGGTCGCCGTCCATGATCACTTCCGGCTCGACCATCGGCACCAGGCCGCATTCCTGGCACAGCGCGGCATAGCGGGCCAGCGCATGCGCGTTGGACTCGATGCAGGTGCCCGACGGAATGCTTTCACCGATGTTGATCACCGCACGCCACTTGGCGAAACGCGCACCCAGCTTGTAGTACTCCTGCAGGCGCTCACGCAGGCCGTCGAGGCCTTCGGTGACCATCTCGCCCGGGCAGCCGGCCAGCGGGTGGGCGCCCTTGTCGACCTTGATGCCCGGGATCATGCCGTTGTCGGCCATGTACTTGGCGAACGGCACGCCGTCCTTGGTGGACTGGCGGATGGTTTCGTCGTACAGGATCGCGCCGGAAATGTGCTCGTTGAGCTTCGGCGTGGTCAGCAGCAGCTCGCGGTAGGCACGACGGTTCTCTTCGGTGTTCTCGATGCCCACGCTGGCAAAGCGCTTGGCGATGGTCCCGGTGGATTCGTCGATGGCGATGATGCCCTTGCCCGGGGCGACCATGGCCTGGGCGGTTTCAGCCAGCTGTTCGATGCTCATGTATTTCCTGTGGCGGGTGCGGGAAAAACACGATTATAGCGGGCGCCCTCCGTGAACTGGCCGTTCACGGAATCTGGAACCGCTTACACGCGCAGTCATGTGCCTTGGGTGGATCACTCCGCCTGGGCCGGCCAACGGCCGGCGCTACCGCGAAACCCCGCGTGGAGCCGGGCTGTGCCCGGCTCCGCGGTCTTCTTACAGGTCGCCCAGCCCGCTGGCGCGGCCGTCTTCGCCCACTTCCAAAAGGCGCAGGGTGTTGGTGGCGCCATGGGTTTCCATGTGCTCGCCGCTGGTGAACACCACGCGGTCGCCGGCCTGCAGCTGGTTGGCTTCCACCAGCAGGCGGATGCTGCCGCGCGCAGCTTCGCGCGGGGTCAGGCCGCGGCTGTCGAAGTTGATCGGGAACACATCGCGCATCAGCGCCATCTGGCGGCGGGCGCCGTCGTGGCGGGTCACCGCGTACACCGGCGCGGAGGCGCGGAACCGCGACAGGTAGCGCGCGGTGCCACCGGATTCGGTCATCGCCACGATCGCGCGCACGCCCACGTGCTGGGACAGGAACATGGTGGCCATGGCGATGGCCTGGTCGGCGCGCTCGAGATTGCGCGGCGACGCGCCGAAATCGGTCTCGGTCTGGAACTGGCGCTCGGCGCCCAGGCAGATGCGCGCCATGGCTTCCACGGCCTTGACCGGGTAGGCGCCGGCAGCGGTTTCGGCCGACAGCATCACCGCGTCGGTGCCGTCGATGACCGAGTTGGCCACGTCCAGCACTTCGGCGCGGGTCGGGATCGGGCTTTCGACCATCGACTGCAGCATCTGCGTGGCGGTGATCACCACCTTGTTCTGGGCCAGCGAGGCCTTGATGATCTTCTTCTGCAGGCCCGGCAGCTCGGCGTCGCCGATTTCCACGCCCAGGTCGCCACGGGCGACCATCACCACGTCGCTGGCGTCGACGATTTCTTCCAGGTTCTCGATCGCCTCGGTGCGCTCGATCTTGGACACCAGCGCGGCATAGCAGCCGTGCTGTTCGGCGATGGCACGCGCGTCGTTCATGTCCTGCGCGTTGCGGCAGAACGACACGGCGATGAAGTCCACGCCGATCTTGGCGACGATGCCGATCAGTTCCTTGTCGCGCTCGGTCAGCGCGCCCAGCGAGAGGCCGCCACCCTGCTTGTTCAGGCCCTTGCGGTCGGACAGCACGCCGTCGTTGAGCACGGTGTTGATGATGCGTTCGCCCTGCACTTCCACCACCTGCAGCTGCATCAGGCCGTCGTCGAGCAGCAGCACGTCGCCGGGGCCCACGTCCTGCGGCAGGCCGAGGTAGCTCACGCCCACCTGGGTGGTATCGCCGGCCGGTGCGCTCGGCGAGGCGACCAGATCGAAGCGGTCGCCCGCCTTGAGGTGGATCTTGCCTTCAGCAAAGCGTTCGATGCGGATCTTCGGGCCCGGCAGGTCGGCCAGGATGCCCACTTCCACGCCCACGCGCGCGGCGGCAGCGCGGACGTCGGCGGCGCGCTTGGCCTGGCCGGACGGATCGCCGTGGCTGAAGTTGAGGCGGACCACGTTCACGCCGGCGCGGAACAGATCCTCCAGCACGCCCGGCGGATCGGTGGCCGGACCGAGGGTGGCAAGGATCTTCGTACGGCGCTGACGCTCAATCATGGTTAATGGGCTCCCGGGAAAGGATCGAAATTACCACACCCTTCACGTCCCATGAATACGTTTACAGCATTGTCGCGTCTGTGTTTCGCCGATGTCCTGCAGACAGCCTTGGACCAGGGCACGACATGCGGCGGCGTACGGAACGCCGCCGCCGGTTCAATCGATCAACGAAAGCAGCGCGTCGGGCGTGGCCGCCAGGTGCGCGGCCCTCGCGGCCAGCAGTTCCTCTTCCCCGCCAAAGCCCCACAGGACGCCGATGTTGCGCATGCCATGGTGGCGCGCGCCTTCGATATCCATGCGGCGGTCGCCGATCATCCAGCACTGCGCGGCCGACAACAGCAGCCGGCGCAACGCTTCGGCCACCAGCTGTGGCTTTTCGCTGCGGCTGCCGTCCGGGGTAGCGCCGATGACGTCCTCGAAGCACGCGCCGAACGGCAGGTGCTCGACGATGCGCCGGGCATGCGGTTCGTTCTTGGCGGTCACGATCGCCAGACGGTGGCCCCGTGCATGCAGGTCCTGCACGACCTGGCCGATGCCCGGGTAGATCTCGTGCTCGCGCCAGCCGACCACGTCGAAGCGCTCGCGGTAGAAGGTGACCGCCTGCTCCACCTGCACCGGATCATTGAACAGCGGTGCGAAGCTGGTGCGCAGCGACGGGCCGATCCAGCGCCGCAGTTCGTCCTGCGGCGGAACCGGGAGGCCCATCCGGGTCAGCGCATGGGCCACGCACCCGGTGATGCCCACGGCGGAGTCGATCAGCGTGCCGTCGAGGTCGAAGAAGAGCGTTGCGCGCGCTTCAACAGTGTGACGACCCACGGTCGTCACCGACCGGTCGTTGACCATCAGCTGCCCCGGGCTTCGAGGGCGGCCACCGCCGGCAGGGTCTTGCCTTCCAGGAACTCCAGGAACGCGCCGCCGCCGGTGGAGATGTAACTCACCTGATGGGCGATATCGAACTTGTCCACTGCGGCCAGGGTGTCGCCGCCACCGGCGATGGAGAAGGCGGGCGAACCGGCAATGGCGCGTGCCAGCGCTTCGGTGCCGTGGCTGAAGGCTTCGAACTCGAACACGCCGACCGGGCCGTTCCACACCACCGTACCGGCCTTGGCGATCAGCCCGGCGTAGTGCTGGGCGGTCTGCGGGCCGATGTCGAGGATGAGGTCGTCATCGGCGACGTCGGTGACCGCCTTGACCGTGGCTTCGGCGTCGGGAAGGAACTGCTTGGCCACCACCACGTCGGTCGGCAGCGGGATGTCGGCGCCGCGTGCCTTGGCGTCGGCCACGATCTTCTTCGCGGTCTCCAGCAGGTCCGGTTCGTACAGCGACTTGCCCACGGCATGGCCGGCGGCGGCGATGAAGGTGTTGGCGATGCCGCCCCCGACGATGAGCTGGTCGACCTTGCCGACCAGGTTGGCCAGCAGTTCCAGCTTGGTGCTGACCTTGCTGCCGGCCACGATCGCCAGCAGCGGCTGCGCCGGTGCGTCCAGTGCCTTGGCCAGCGCATCCAGCTCACCCATCAGCAGCGGGCCACCGGCGGCGACCGGGGCGAAGCGGATCACCCCATGGGTGGAGGCCTGGGCGCGGTGCGCGGTGCCGAAGGCATCCATCACGAACACATCGCACAGCGCGGCGTACTTGCGCGACAGCGCTTCGTCGTCCTTGCCCTCGCCCACGTTCATGCGGCAGTTTTCCAGCAGCACGATCGAACCCGGGGCAACGTCCACGCCGTCGACCCAGTCGCGCACCAGCGGCACGTCCACGCCCAGCAGGGTGGACAGGCGCAGCGCGACCGGCGCCAGCGAATCGGCTTCACTCCAAACGCCTTCCTGGGGGCGGCCCAGGTGCGAGGTGACCATCACCGCCGCGCCCTGTTCCAGCGCCCGCTTCAACGTCGGCAGCGATGCGGTGATGCGCTGTTCGGAGGTGATGCGGCCGTCTTCGATCGGCACGTTGAGGTCCTGGCGGATCAGCACGCGCTTGCCGGAAAGGTCGAGGTCGGTCATGCGAACGATGGACATGGGGCAGCAACTCTTTGGCGGAAAAGGAAAGGGCGCCGCGCACGGCGCAGGCGACCATTGTAACGGCCCCCCGGGATGCGTAACGACCCACGGTCGTTACCTGCCGTGCGACCACGGTATGTAACGACCCACCGACCCATGGACCGGTAGGTGACGACCGTTGGTCGTCACTCCCTGACGCGACCCGCCTGGCGCAGGAGGCTGGCGGCGAACCCGCCGACGATGAGCACGCCCAGCACCAGCAGGCCCCACAGCAGCCAGCGTTTCCAGTCGCGGGTCGGCTGCACCGCCGCGTCGCCGCCCAGCACCTGCGCCGGACCCTGCACGCTGGCCACGGCCGGCTGCCATTGCGCGCCACGCTGTTCGCGCAGCTGCGCGATCACGGTGCCTACTGGCGCGTCGCTGCGCGCCGCGTGCACGCTGCCGGCGGCCACGCTGAACGGTGCTTCGCCCTGGCTGAGGAAGACCAGCGCTTCGGGCTGGTAGCCCAGCTTGAGGGTGGGCGCCGGGGTCGCCTGCGCCTGCGAGGCGGTGAGCTTCCATAACCGGTCGCGGGTGGGAACCGCCAGCGACTGTGCCTGCGACTGGTTGCGCGCGCCGCCGTCCTGCAGCTGGTAGGCCACCCAGGGACCGGCGCGGACCTGCCACGGCTGGTCGGGATCATCCCGGCTGAGCAGGGTCCACTGCACCACGCTGTTGTCAGGCGTGATCAGGTCGGCCTGGGCGATCGGGAAGCGGCCGTCCAACGTGTACTCGAATTCGCCGGGCTTTCCCGCCGTGCCGGCCAACTGCCGCCACTGCCACTGGATTGCCTGCGCGGCCGGCACGCGCTCGGCCTGCACTGCCGTCAGCGGCGGCAGCACGTCGCCGCCCTGCGGCAGGATGCGGAAATACTTCGCCTGGCGTCCGATCTCGATGCGTCGCTGCTGCAGACGCTGGCCGTCGTGCTGCAGGTCCACCAGCGGCACGCCTTCGGCCACCGCCTGCCAGTCGCGCAGGTCATCGCTGGCCTCCACCCGCACCCGCACCTGCAGGGCCTGCGCCGACTGCCAGTCCAGGCGCAGCGCCTGCACGCCGCTTTTCAGCGCACTGGCATCCACCAGCCACCCGCCCGGCTGGGTGCTGCCGCCACTCCGGCCCAGCCGCGCCTCGACCCGACGCACGCTGCCGTCGGTGTTGCGTTCGGTCAGCACCTGCAGGTCATCGCTGGCGCTACTGCCCTGCGCCGGCAGCGGGAACCAGGGCAGCGGATGCCACTGCGCCGGCTGCGCCAGCGGCTGGTCGGCGGCCAGCAGTGCCGCCGGCAGCGGCTGGCCTTGGGCGTTGAACACCTGCACGTCGGCCAGCCGCGGCGACACCGCGCTGCGGTACTGGTCCTCGCCGAGGGTCAGCCGATAGGCACCGGCCTGCGGCGCCGACAACTGGAGTGGCCACTGCTCCCGATAGGCCTGGCGCGCGTCGGCGGCGTACAGCGCAGGGACGGCGGCGAGCAGCGCAACGGCGGCAAGCACACGAGGAAGAAGGGTCACGGCTGCGGCTCCATGGCAGGTTCCGGCGTGCGCGGCGGAGCCGGCGCCAGATAGCCCACGACCGTGCACAGCAGGCCGTAGGCGATGAAAGAAGAAATACCCAGCAGGTTGCCCAGGTGCTGTCGGTCGATCAGCACCAGCTTGGCCAGCACCACGCCCATCAGCACCGCACCCACCAACCACAGGGCGCGCTGCCCGCGGCGCGAACCCCACACCCAGCTGATCACACCGAGCACGCTCCACACCACCGTCAAACTGGTCTGTGCCAGCGTGGACGACCACAGCCGTCCGTTCCACGGCACCGCGCCCCAGTGATGCACCGCGTGCAGGGTGATGCTGGTCAGCGCGACGAAGCCGGCCAGCGCCAGCAGCGGCACGCGGCGGGCCTGCAGCGCCGCGGGCGCATCGCCCCGCCATAGCCACTGTGCCAGCAAGGCCAGCACGGCCAGTTGCGCCAGCTCCAACGGATTGAACACGGGCACCCAGGGCAGCGGCCAGGCCGCGCCCGGGGCGAACAGGAAGCCGATCCACGCCAGCCCCAGCACCGCGAACAACGTGCACTGCAACGCCGGCCGCGCCACGTCGAAGCGCTCGCCCAGCGGCACCGTCAGCCAGCGCCAGCGCTGCAGCGCGATGACCACCACCGCCAGCCACGGCAGCAGCGTCGCCGCCAGCGCCCAGCCCTGGGCCAGCGCGAAGCGGTCGGCCAGCCACGACGCGGCGAGCGACAGCACCGTAGGCCACAGCAGCCACCAGATGAACTGCGCCGCCACTGCGGCACGGTCCTGGCCGCCGCGCAGGCACCACAGGCTGCGCACGCCGAGCACCGCGAACACCCCCCAGGCCATCGCGCCGTACCCGGCGAACGGCTGGCGGTGGATGTCCACCTGCCACAGCGCCAGCGGGAATGCGCACAGCAGCATGGCCAGCGTGGTCAATACCAGCGCGCGCGCCGGCAGGCGCCGGTGCACCTCCGCCGCGATCCATGCCGTGACGGCCACCACGACCAGCAACGCATCCGGGCGGCTGTCGAACGCAACGAAGCGGGTGACCTCATGGCTGGCGCCCCCCAGCCACCACAGCAGGCCCCACAGGTAGTACACGATGGCCGGCGCGTCGCGGCCGGCACGGCGGTAGCTGAAGGCGGACGCAAAGCCAGCCAGGGCCAGCAGCAACCCGCTCATGAAGGTCGGGTTGGCGATGGCCGTGGCGTCGTTGAACCAGTAATCGGCCCCCACCACGAAGCCGAACGCAGCCCCCAGCTGCAGCAGCGCGCCGGCGATCTGCGGCAGCAGGCGCTGCTGGCGCAGGCCCAGCCACACCAGCGCCGCCCCTTCCAGCGCGAACACGCTGGCGGTGGCACGCGCCGACAACGCCAGCGGCACCGCCAGCGTGGCAAAGCCCACCGCCAGCACCGCATGCGACTGCCCAAGCGCCGCATAGCGCGGCCGCCGGATCAGCGCCCACGCCAGGCCCGCGTACAGCGCCGCCACCCCCACCGCGCACAGCGCCAGCAGCAGCCGGTCGTCATGCAGCATGCCCGCCTGCAGCGAGAACGCGATCAGCGGCGTCCCAAACACCAGGCTGCCATCGACCAGGTCGCGCTTCCCGGCCGGTTGGCGGCGCGCGTACAGGATGGGAATGACCAGGTAGAAGGCAAAGAACAGCAGCAGGAACGGCTCGGTACTGGCGAACTTGTCCGCGTTGTACTGCAGCACGCCCCACGTGGTGCCGATGCCAAAGGTAAACGCAAAGCCCAGCAGGTTGAGCGCGCGCCACGGGCGCCACCAGGCAATGGCGAGGATGGCCGCATTGAGCACAGCGTAGTACGAGAACAGCGCCACATGGTTGCCACTGCCGGTGGACAGCCAGATCGGCGCCATGAACCCGGCCAGGATGCCCAGCACCGCCAGGGTGCGCGAGTTCTGCACCACCGCCAGCACGCCCATGCCCGCAATCAGCACGATGCTCAGCGCGAATGCGATCCCCGGATCCAGCAGCCCATAGCGCTTGAACGCCGCGAAGATCGTCAGCAGCAGGATGCCGATCGCCCCGCCCTGCAGCGCCAGCGCGAACATCCGCCGGCGCTCGCGCTGGATCCAGCCGAACACCAGGCCCCCCAGCGCCCCGGCCGCAATCGCTGCCAGGCGCAGCTCGATCGGCGCATTGAGCCAGCCCTGGTCGCTCGCATACTTCAGCAGCGCCGCCACACCCGCCAACAGCACCAGCATGCCGATCTTGACCGGCACGTTGCCTTCGGTGAACCAGCGCTTGATCGTGCCCACGATCCGCTCGCCCAGGTCCGGCTCGCGGGGCGGCGGCGGCACGAAGGGTTCGGGTTCGGAAACAGCAGCGGACGGCAGCGGCGGCGGCGCAACCCGCGCAGCCGCTGCAAACGGCTCGGGCACCGGCTCTGCGTCAGTCAGCGGCACCTCAGGGGCAGGCGACGGCGCGGGCACGGGGGCCGGCGCATGAGGACGTTCTTCCCATGCAGCACTCACCGCCGGCTGGGCCGCCGGGTGGGCACTGTCGCTGCGTGCCTGCTCCAAGGCAGCCACCCGTCGGCGCAGCCCGGAAATCATCACCAGCGCCACGATCAGCAACACCGGCACGGCCAACAGCACCAGTACCGCCAGGACAATCAAAGCTTCCATTCCGCGTCATCCTCAAGGGAACGCCACCGGCAGCCAGAACAGCCATGGCGCCAGCAGCAGCGGGCCCATGCTAACTGAATCGGGTGGACGCGCTCATCCGGACGCGGCTGCCGGTGGGGCGAGCGCGGGGCCGCCATGCCCTTGCCTGCGAATGTCCCCCGGCGTCGGCCTGCGGCCGCCCCCTCCTCCTTTACTTCGCCGCAAGGGCATGGCGGCCCCGCACTCGCCCCACCGGCGTTGCACCATGACTTTCGCTTTTCCCTGCCAACCGCAAGCCGAGCCCCGTCGCGGCCGGTAGGTCCCTGGCAAAGTAAAGGAGGAGGCAGTCGCCGCAGGCGTCGGCCGGGGGACATTTGCATAGGGGCCTGCCGGCCGCGGCGGGGCCCCTCACGCTCGCGACGAGGCTGATCGAAGATCACGCGCCAAGCCTCACCAGCCGAAGCGCCAAAAAAAACGGCGAACCGAAGTCCGCCGTTCTTTCACCATCCGTACGCAGCGATTACTTCGCAGCAACGACCTTTGCCATTTCCAGGCACTTGTTCGAATAACCCCACTCGTTGTCGTACCAGGACACCAGCTTCACGAACGTGCCGTCCAGTGCGATACCGGCGTCGGCATCGAACACCGACGTGTGGGTTTCACCGCGGAAATCGGTCGCCACGACCTTGTCTTCGGTGTAGCCCAGGATGCCCTTCAGCGCGCCTTCGCTCTGCGCCTTCACTTCCGCGCAGATCTCGGCGTACGTGGCTTCCTTCTCCAGCTCGACCGTCAGATCCACCACCGACACGTCCGAGGTCGGCACGCGGAAGCTCATGCCGGTGAGCTTCTTGTTCAGCTCCGGAATGACCACGCCCACGGCCTTGGCCGCGCCCGTCGAGGACGGAATGATGTTTTCCAGGATGCCGCGGCCACCGCGCCAGTCCTTGTTCGACGGGCCGTCCACGGTCTTCTGCGTCGCAGTCGCCGCATGCACCGTGGTCATCAGGCCACGCTTGATGCCCCACTTGTCGTTGATCACCTTGGCCAGCGGCGCCAGGCAGTTGGTGGTGCACGACGCGTTGGAGATGATCGCCTCGCCCGCATAGGTCTTGTCGTTCACACCGAACACGAACATCGGCGTATCGTCCTTCGACGGCGCCGACAGGATCACCTTCTTCGCGCCCGCATCGATGTGCTTCTGCGCCGTTTCCTTGGTCAGGAACAGGCCGGTGGATTCGATCACCACGTCCACGCCGACCTCGTCCCACTTCAGGTTGGCCGGATCGCGTTCCTGGGTCAGGCGGATCTTCTTCCCGTTGACCAGCAGGTCGCTGCCCGACACCTCCACGTCTGCCTTGAAGCGGCCATGCACCGAGTCGTACTTCAGCATGTACGCCAGGTAATCCGGCTCCAGCAGATCGTTGATGGCCACGATTTCGATGTCATTACCGAAATTCAGCACGGCCGAACGCAGCACGTTGCGCCCGATGCGACCGAAACCGTTGATGCCAACCTTGATTGCCATGTTCACAAGCTCCTGCAGCCGCGACAGAGCGGCGCCGATGGAAAGGGCCGCCATTCTAGCAAAGCCCGGCCCACCCCGGCCCCCGGGATCGGGACGGGAAGCGGTTACACCC
Source organism: Stenotrophomonas sp. NPDC077420 (assembly GCF_044543385.1). Lineage (NCBI taxonomy): Bacteria > Pseudomonadati > Pseudomonadota > Gammaproteobacteria > Lysobacterales > Lysobacteraceae > Stenotrophomonas > Stenotrophomonas sp. NPDC077420. The sequence goes on along the minus strand of NZ_JBITVZ010000015.1, from coordinate 63,767 downwards.
GTAAAAATCGTCGATTGATCCGGATCAAGGCGCGCCAGGGCCCGGGCGGGAAAACTGGCCCCATTCCACCCCGCCACGAGACAGCACCATGCGCAACACCCCCCTCCTCCTGTCCGCCAGCCTTGCCGCCGCCCTCGCCCTGGCCGCCAGCCCCGCCATGGCCCAGTCCAAGGGCGACTGGACCATGGCCGCCGGCGTCCACCAGGTCGCCCCCAAGTCCAACAACGGCACCCTGGCCGGCGGCCTCAAGGTCGACGTGGACAGCGACATCAAGCCCACCATCACCGGCGAATACTTCATCGCCGACAACCTGGGCATCGAGCTGCTGGCCGCCCTGCCCTTCAAGCACGACATCAACATCGACGGCCTGGGCCGCGTGGGCAGCACCAAGCACCTGCCGCCGGTGGTGTCCCTGCAGTACCACTTCAACAGCAAGGGCAAGGTGTCCCCGTTCCTCGGCGCCGGCCTGAACTACACCACCTTCTTCAGCGAAGAAACCGGCGGCGCCCTGGCCGGCAGCAGCCTCAAGCTGGAAGACTCGTGGGGCCTGGCCGCACACGCCGGCGTCGACTTCGCCATCGCCGACAAGGGCGCCCTGCGCGTCGACGTGCGCTGGATCGACATCGACAGCGACGTCAAGCTGGATGGCACCAAGCTGGGCACCGTCAAGATCGACCCGCTGGCCTACGGCGTGTCCTACGTGTTCAAGTTCTGACCGACCGGTCAGCGCCGCTCCCAACCTCGCAGCAACGCATTTCCCCGGCCTTGGCCGGGGTTTTTTTTTGCCTTGTTGCAGCACTGTTCATCACCGCTTCAATGAGAACGATCGATTCCATCAACGGACTGAATCAGGGAACGCGCTGCGGGGCGTACAGCGACATGGATCTATTGAGCAAGACCACTCACGCTGCTCGCGTCAATTGGCGCAGTCAATCGTAGTGACGTATCCGACAGTAATTCATGCGAGAGCGGGCGGGCGCAGCCAAGCATGCATGGCCGCCCTACCGGCACCCTCATCCCGCCTCTCTCCAGCCGCTGCTGAAGGACCGACATGACCCGCATTCCCTCGCAACTTCCCGCCAATGCCGCCGCCCCGCGCCGACCGCTTCCCAGCCTGAGCGAAGGCTTCAACCTGATCGCAGGCCAGATCAACCGGACGCCGGCCATGGGCAGGCTCTGGTCCATTCTCAATGTGACAACGCCCAGCGTGAGCACAGCGCAGACTCCGGCGCTGCCGCAGGGCAGGATCGACTTCCAGGAAGTCTCCGAATCGTCAGATGAGGACGCCCAGTCCGCCTGCAGCGGCGACGACCACCTGGAACCCGGTGATCTCTCCGCGCTGGAGCTGGAAAGCACCCGCGCCGCCCTGGCGGTCCTGAAAGACGAGCACGCCCGCCTGCCCGAGGGTGACGCGCGTTCGCACTACCAGGCGCAGATCGCCAAGCTCGAGTCGGCCCTGCACAGCCAAGACCAGGCAACGCCGAACACGGTGGTGGTGCTGAACGTTGCCGCTTCGACCGCCCCCCAGGCAGGGCCGGCCTGCACCTCGCCTGTGGTCGACCTGCCACCCGACGCGCCACTGGTGCGGGTCGAGCAGGCCCTGGCGATTGTTCCTGCGGCACAGCGCACCATGACCAGTACCTTGGTTGAACTTGGCAGGGAGGCCGTTCAACGGGTCATTGCCCTGCCACCGCGCTCCCTTGCGAAGATAATGCCCAACGAAAGGGCCCTGTTGCCGCGCAACGTTCCTACCTTCAAGACGCTGGGCCAACGCACTGCCATGGAGGCGGCGAGCAACAGCCTGCTTGCCAACGTGCGCCGGTGGGGCAGCGCCCAGGTGCAATCGCTCAACGTCAAGCTGGCACACCAGATCGAACAGCAGGAGAAATCCAACCGGACGCGGCAATCGGCGCCCTTCAACGCGCTGGAGCGCGCCTGTCTCGTTGACGCCAGCACCTCCCCACTGCGGCGGGTGATGAAGCCGACAAGCGACACCACCATCAAGAAGCTGCTCGAGAAGTCCAACCCTGACGCCGGCAGCTACGGTGCCGCACACTGCGCGGTGATCTCCAATCATCCCAAGCGCCTTGAAACACTGCTGCGCGCCAGTGCTGGAAAGATCGACGTCGACATGACGTCCGAGGTGTACGGCGCCACAGCGCTCGAACTCGCCGTGGAACATGGGTACTGGGAGTGCACCGAGATACTGCTGCGGGCGGGCGCGAGGCCTACCCTGCGCGCGTTCGTATCGCAGGCCGAGGACGGCAATGTGGACAGGTTCCGGCAGCTGCATGCCCACTGGCAGTTATTGGAAAGGAAGAACGCGCGCGCATGCGATGCGACGGAGCCGTTCGACTTCCGGCAGGCATTGGGCACTGCGGTTGCGTTCAACGCATTGGATATCGCGCGCTACCTGTTTGAGCAGGGTGTCCGGCCGCGTGACAGAAGCTACCTCATGCTGCAGTTTGCCGCCGAGAAGGGGCACGCCGCGATGCTGAAGCTGTTGCTGGACCATGTCCCACCCGGAATCGCCTACCCGTCCGATGACTCCAACGCAGAGCAGTCCCCGCTGGCATTCGCCATGCAGGGCGGGCACGTCAAGGCAGTGGCGGTGCTGCTCGGGGAAAACGCCGACCCGCAGTTCGTGAGGGCGGTGACGGACAGCTTCGAGGCGGCAACGGCAACGCTTCCCCGCGCTGACAAAGAGCGGCTCGCACCGGTGACGACGCTGCTGCGCAGCTGGCTGCAGCAACCGCAGCAGCGCCCTGCGTCCGATACCTCGCCCGCCCTGGCGCTGATGGCCCAGCATGGCAACGCCGCGAATGAGTCGCGCGTGGGTAATGCTCCATCTTCCAGGCACAGCCGCAAGGTCTTCGACCCCTCCTACGTGTTCTCGCGCCCAGTGGCGCTGTAGCGCACCGGCCCCGGTAGAATCGCGGATTCCGCCGGGGCCATCCCGTTGCGCCGGCGGCATGGCCAGTCGGCCAGATCCGGAAAAGGTCAGCACGGGGGCGGATCGTTAGAATGGGCCGATGAAAATCGCCTCCTTGTTGACGTCCGCCGCGTTGCTGGCCGCCCTCACCCTGGTATCCACCGACGCCCTGGCCTGGGGCGCGCAGGGCCACCGCCTGGTCGCCCGCATTGCCGAACCGCGCCTGACCCCGCAGACCCGCGCCGAAGTGGCGCGGCTTCTGGCCACCGAGCCGGGGGCGACTCTGGCCTCCATTGCGCCGTGGGCCGATGAACTGCGCGCCAAGGATCCCGGCCTGGGCAAGCGTTCGGCCGGCTGGCATTACGTGAACATCGGCGAGGATGATTGCCACTACGAGGTCGAGCGCAACTGCCGCAGTGGCAACTGCGTGGTGGAAGCGTTGAAGATCCAGACCGCCCTCCTGGGCGACCGCAGCCGCCCCGATGCCGAGCGCGCGCAGGCACTCAAGTTCGTCGTGCATTTCGTCGGCGACATCCACCAGCCCATGCATGCCGGTTACGGCCATGACAAGGGCGGCAATGACGTCCAGGTGCAGTTCAACGGGCGCGGTACCAACCTGCATTCGCTGTGGGACAGCGGCATGCTGAACACCCTCAAGCTGGACGATGACGCCTATGCCCGGCGCCTGGCCGCGCTGAAGGCGCCCAAGGTGGGCAAGCGCTCGGCGATCGGCACCGATGCGGTGCAGTGGGCCGAGGCCAGCTGCCGCATCGCCATTGCACCTGGCGTTTACCCGGCCAAGCGTACGCTGACGCCCGAGTACACCGCCACGTACCTGCCGGTCGCCGAAGCCGAACTGCGCCTGGCTGGCGAACGCCTGGCGGTGCTGCTCAACGACACGCTGGGTAAGCGCTGAGGTTTCACCATGTCACCGCACGTCGCCAGTTTCTTCCATCCGGACAGCAACACCTTCAGTTACGTGGTGCATGACCCGGCCACCCGGCAGGCGGCGGTGATCGACCCGGTGCTGGATTACGACCCGGACACCGACGCGGTCGGGACCGGTGCGCTGCAGCCGCTGCTGGCCCATGTGCGCGAACACGCGCTGGAGGTGCGCTGGCTGCTGGAAACGCACGCGCATGCCGACCATGTCAGCGCCGGGCGCTGGCTGAAACAGTCGTTCCCGCAGGCGGTACTGGCGATGGGCGGCGGCATCGTGGAGGTGCAACGCACGTTCGCTCCGCGCTATGGGCTGGACGTGCCCACAGACGGCTCACAGTTCGACCATCTGTTCGCCGATGGCGAGCGCTTTGCCGTGGGTGACATTGCAGCGGAGGTCATTGCCGTTCCCGGACATACCAGCGACAGCGTGGCGTACCGGATCGGTGATGCCCTGTTCACCGGCGATTCGCTGTTCATGCCCGATGGCGGAACCGCACGCTGTGATTTTCCCGGGGGCGACGCCGCCCTGCTGTACCGCTCGATCCAGCGCCTGCTTGCCTTGCCCGATGCCACCCGGGTGTTCATCTGCCACGACTACGGTCCGGGTGGGCGTGAAGTCGCCAATGAAACCACCATCGGTGAGCAACGCGCACGCAACATCCACCTGCATGACGGGGTGAGCGAGGCGGCGTTCGTAGCGACCCGTCAAGCGCGCGACGCCACGCTTGACGAGCCGAAGTTGATGCACCCGTCGGTAAAGGCGAACATCCAGGGCGGGGCGTAAAAACCGCGCAGCGCGTGGTTTTACCGCGTCTTCACCGTGTGCTGGCCGTGCACGATCTCGAACGTGAAAGCGTAGAACAGGCTTACTGCCACCGGTTCCACCCGCTCGGCATCGCGACAGTCGCTGCGGTCGGCCGGCGCGTGGCCCGCGGCGAAGTGGCAGACCGCCGCCGGCGAGTAGCGCCACATCGCGACCGCTTCCCGTGCCGCTTCCACCAGCACCCGGTTTTCGGCGGCAGCGCCGGCAATGCACTCACTGCGCCCACTCACCGGCATGCTGCGTTCCACCGTGCCGTCGGTGCTCACCACCACCTGCAGGCAGACCGTGGTCGGCGGCAACTCCCGGCGCGGATCGCGCTCCCCCAGCACCGGGTCCGGCGCCGCGTAGAGTTGCGGCATCCGGTAGCCCTCGCCGGGTTTGAGGGTATAAGCCTCCACCTGCCATGACCCTCCCGTCGCGGCAGCCGGCAGCCGCTGGTGGCCGACCGTTTCGGCCCGTGAATCCACCGTGGTGAGGCGGTCGTGGCCGGCACAGCCAGCCACCCCCACCACGAGCGCAACTGCCGCAGGCAACTGCCACCTCACTGGCCGGTCACCGTGTCAGTCATGGCGAAGTTCACTGGAATGCGGACCGCGCCCGCCACCGCTTTGCCGTCCTTCATCGCCGGACGGTAGGTCCACTGCCGGGCTGCAGCGATCGACGCGGCGTCGAACACGCCCGGGTTGGTTGCACTGAGCACGCGCACATCGCTGACCCTGCCCTGCGCGTCCACCTCCACCCGCAGCACCACTTCGCCGCTCTGGTTGTTTTCGAAGGCGCTGGTGGGGTAGCTCGGCGGCGGCATCCTGTCGATCGTCACCGGGCGCTCCCGTTCTGCCTTGGCCGCATCCCGCTGCGCAGACTGGAACGGTTCGGCACTGATTGCCGGGCTGCCACCGCTGCCACCGCTGCCGCCCTGGCTGGCCCAGGCGACCGCGCCCAGCCCCATGCACAGCCCCACCACCAGTACCTGGCCGGTCACCCACGGCAACGCGCTGCGCTTGTGTTCCTTCATCATGGCAATTCGCTCCTTCAACATCGGTTGGCTGCGCCAGTGGCAGGCCATGGGCGCAACCGGGTGGACCAACTGCGCCTTCAGCAGCGCGTTGGCGTAGAGCCGGCGCGAAGCCGGATGCGGGTCGACCGTGCGTGCGTCGCAGGCCAGTTCCTGGTCGCGGAGGAAGCGGCGCGAGGCCCACGGCAACAACGGATGGAACCAGAACAGGCAGCGCAGCAGTGCCAGCGCGGCATTGGCCCAGTGATCGCCATGCCGACGATGCTGGCATTCATGCTGCAGGATCAGCGCGCGTTCGGCCGCGCTGAAGCGCAGGTCGAAATCCGGGCCGACCACCACGCGCGGTGACCACAGGCCCACCAGCGCCGGCAGGCCGGGGTCGGCGCTGGCTTGCCAGCTGCCATCGCTTCGCCGCTGCAAAGCGCCCATGCCACGTTCGAAGCGACGCTGGCCACGCCATTGCAGGGTGCCGGCAAGCAGTGCGCCGGCCGCCCACAGCGCGACCAACAGCGTTGGCCACAGCACCGCGTCGGTTGGCAGCACCGGGGCGCGCAGCGCCGACCCCAGCGCGTGTACCGGCGTGGCCTCGTCGAGCGGCGCGCCGGGAAGCGGCAGCAGCGTTGCCAGCAGCACGAGCGGCAGCAGCCACCAACTGCGGTACACCAGCGGTGCACCGCCCAGCCGGCGCAGCAGCGGGCGCAACGCGGCCAGCAACATCGCACCGATCGCAAGCCACATGCTTGCCAGCAGCACTCCCTGCAGCAGCTCAGTCATGGTCCAGCTCCTGGATCAGCTTCTTCAGTTCGGCGATGTCCTGCGCGCTCAGCTCGCCGCGTTCGCTGAAATGGGCCACCAGCGGCGCGACCCGGCCGGCGAACAGCTTGTCCAGCAGGCCGCTGCTCTGTTCGGCCACCCAGGCCTGGCGCTGCAGCACCGGCGAGTACAGATAGCGGCGGCCATCACGGCTGGCGCTGATCGCGCCCTTGGTAAGCAGGCGGTTGAGCAGGGTCTTGATGGTGGGCTCGGCCCAGTCGCGGTCGGCCAGCGCCGCCACCACCTCGTCGGCCCCCTGTGGGTGCCGGTTCCAGAGCACTTCCATGACAACGGCTTCGGCTTCGCTGATCTGGCTCATCATTTACATCCGTAATCGATGAATAGATTACGCGCGTAATCCTTGGCCCTGTCAAGCCCCTGCGTCGCGGTCCGTTCAAGCCGGAAGTGCTGTAATGCTTTTCAAGACTTTGCAGGAACGCCGAATGACCGAGCATCTCACCGACCTGGACGCTGCCACAGACTGGCTGTTGCAGCGTGTTGACGGGCCGCTGCGCATCGGCGCACCACTGGCACTGGGCAAGCCGCACCGGCTGCTCAACGCGCTGTATGCGCGGATCGAGAACGACCCGTCGCGCCCGCTGCAGATCTACACGGCGCTCTCATTGAACCCGCCCAAGCCCGGCGGCGGGCTGGAAGCGCGGTTCATGGCCCCGTTCGCGGCGCGCCATTTCGGCGAGGATTTCCCGCGCCTGGCCTACGCCGACGCGATGGTGCGCGACCGCCTGCCGGCGCACGTGCAGGTGGAGGAGTTCTACATGCAGTCTGGCGCGCTGCTCGGTTCATCGCAGGCCCAGCGCGGCTACACCAGCCTCAACTACACCCATGCCGCCGATGCGGTGGCGCAGCGCGCGCCGCACGCGATCGTGCAGAAAGTGGCGATGCGGCCCGACGACCGGCGGCTGTCGCTGTCGTGCAACAACGACATCACCCAGGACACGATCGACGCCATGCTGGCGCGGGGCCTGCCGCGCCCGCTGCTGATTGCCGAGATCGATCCGCAGCTGCCCTACCTGGGCGGCTCGGCCACGGTGGATGTGTCCTTCTTCGACCTGGTGATCACGCCGCCCGCGCCCTATCCGGCGCTGTTCGGCCTGCCTCGCCAGCCGGTCACCGATGCCGACTACGCCATCGGCCTGTACGCCAGCGCGCTGGTGCGCGACGGCGGCACGCTGCAGATCGGCATCGGCACGCTGGCCGATGCGATCAGCCATGCGCTGGTGCTGCGCCACACCGACAACGCCCGGTACCGGCAGATCCTGCATGCGCTGGATCCCACGCTGGCCAGCCACCCCACGGTGCTGGAATGCGGGGGACTGGACCCGTTCGAGGTGGGCCTGTACGGCTGCAGCGAGATGCTCAACGAAGGCTTCCGGCGGCTGGTGCAGACCGGCGTGATCCGGCGCAAGGTGCACGATGACCTGGGGTTGATGGAGCGGATCGAGAGCGGCAGCACGCTTACCATCGATCACGCCACGCTGGAGGCCGAGGGCGAGTACCTGCACGGTGCGTTCTACCTGGGTTCACCGGAGTTCTACCAGTGGCTGCGCGAGCTGCCCGACGCGGAGCGCAGCGCGATCGGCATGCGCCGGATCAGCGAGATCAACCAGCTGTACGGCGGCAACGAGACGCTGGAGCGTCTGCAGCGCCGCCACGCGCGCTTCTTCAATTCCTGCATGATGGCCACCGCGCTGGGCGCGGCGGTCTCCGATGCGCTGGAAGACGGTCGCGTGGTGTCAGGCGTAGGCGGCCAATACAACTTCGTGGCCATGGCCCACGCCCTGCCCGAGGCACGCAGCGCGCTGATGTTCCGCGCGGTGCGCGAGGACAAGGGCCGGCTGCAGTCGAACGTGCGCTGGAACTACGGGCACACTACGATCCCGCGCCACCTGCGCGACATCTACATCAACGAATACGGCATCGCCGACCTGCGCAACCTGACCGACGAGGACTGCGTCATCGGCATGGCCGGCATCACCGATGCGGCGTTCCAGGGCGAACTGCTGCAGACCGCGAAGGCCTCGAAGAAGCTGGACGCCGGCTTCACGCCGCCCGAGCACTGGACGCGCCGCAACACCGCCGCCGCAGTGAGCGCGTCGTTGGCGCCGTTCCGCCAGTCCGGCGCCCTGCCCGATTACCCGCTGGGCAGCGATTTCACTGACGTGGAGCAGCACCTGGTCAAGGCGCTGGGCTGGCTGAAGCAGAACACGCAGACGCGGGGCGCCAAGCTGCGCACGGTGCTGGCCGCGTTGACCCAGCAGGCCGGCGACGGCGACGTGGTGTACCTGCAGCGGATGGGGCTGGACGCGCCGAAGACATTCGGCGAAAAGATCGAAGCGCGGTTGGTGCGGCTGGGCCTCGCGCGCACCGCGTAACAAAAACGGCGCTTCCGTTTCGGGAAGCGCCGTCTGGACTGCGTCGGTTGCTGGCGCTTAGTTGGCCAGCTGTGCCTTGGCGGCGGCCACCACGTGTTCGGTGGTGATGCCGAAGTGCTTGTACAGCGCTTCGGCCGGTGCGGAGGCACCGAAGGTGTCGATACCGACCACCGCGCCGTCCAGGCCCACGTACTGGCGCCAGAAACCGGTGACGCCCGCTTCTACCGCCACGCGGTTGCGCACCGCGTTCGGCAGCACCGCTTCGCGGTAGGCCGCGTCCTGGCGCTCGAACACGTCGGTGGAGGGCATCGAAACCACGCGGGTCTTGATGCCGGCGGCGTCCAGTTCGGCCTTGGCGGCCACGGCCAGGCCCACTTCCGAACCGGTACCGATCAGGATCACGTCCGGCACGCCGCCCTCGGCGTCGGCCAGCACGTAACCGCCACGGGCGATCTGCGCCACCTGTTCGGCGCTGCGCGGCTGGTGCGGCAGGTTCTGGCGGCTGAACACCAGGCAGCTCGGACCGTCCTGGCGGGTGATCGCCGACTTCCAGCTGACCGCCGACTCGACCGCATCGCACGGACGCCACACGTCGTTGTTCGGGATGTAGCGCAGCGAGGCCAGGTGCTCCACCGGCTGGTGGGTGGGGCCGTCTTCGCCGAGGCCGATCGAGTCGTGGGTGTAGACGTGGATCGCATGCGCCGGGATCAGCGCGCTCATGCGCACGCCGTTGCGGGCGTAATCGCTGAACACCAGGAAGGTGGCGTCGAACGGAATGAAACCGCCGTGCAGCGCCAGGCCGTTGGCGATCGCGGTCATGCCGAACTCGCGCACGCCGTAGTACACGTAGTTGGCGTTCGGGTCATCGGTGGCGACCGACTTGCTGGCCTTCCACAGGGTCAGGTTGGAATGTGCCAGGTCGGCCGAACCGCCCACCAGTTCCGGCAGCAGCGGTGCGAAGGCTTCAATGGCCAGCTGGGAGGCCTTGCGCGAGGCGATGGTCTGGCCTTCGGCCTGGACCTGGGCAATGTACGCATCGGCCTTGGCCACGAAATCGGCCGGCAGCTCGCCGTGCGAACGGCGGGTCAGCTCTTCGGCTTCAGCCGGATACTGCGCGGCGTACTTGTCGAACTGCTGTTCCCACTCGGCCTGGCGCAGGGTGCCGGTACCGCCGGCACGCCAGCCGGCGTAGATGTCTTCCGGAATCTCGAACGGGCCGTAGTTCCAGCCCAGCTGCTTGCGGGTGGCTTCCAGCTCGTCCTTGCCCAGCGGTGCGCCGTGGCTGGATTCCTTGCCGGCCTTGCCCGGCGAGCCAAAACCGATCGTGGTGCGGCAGCAGATCAGGGTCGGCTTGTCGTCCTGCGCCAGCGCGCTGTCGATGGCGGCCTTGATGCTGTCCGGGTCATGCCCGTCGACACCGCGCACCACGTTCCAGCCATAGGCTTCGAAACGTTCGGGGGTGTTGTCGGTGAACCAGCCTGCGGTGTTGCCGTCGATCGAGATGTGGTTGTCGTCCCAGAAGCAGACCAGCTTGCCCAGCCCCCAGGTGCCGGCCAGCGACGCGGCTTCGTGGGAAATGCCTTCCATCAGGCAGCCGTCGCCCAGGAACACCCAGGTGCGGTGGTCGACGATCTCGTGCTCGGGACGGTTGTAGCGCTGGGCCAGCAGCTTTTCGGCCAGCGCGAAACCGACCGCATTGGCCAGGCCCTGGCCGAGCGGACCGGTGGTGGTTTCCACCCCGGGAGTTTCATGGTGTTCGGGGTGGCCGGCGGTCTTGCTGCCGAGCTGGCGGAACTGCTTGAGCTGTTCGATCGGCAGGTCGTAGCCGCTCAGGTGCAGCAGCGCGTACTGCAGCATCGAGCCGTGGCCGTTGGAGAGCACGAAGCGGTCGCGGTTGAACCACTTCGGATTGTTCGGGTTGTGACGGAGATAGTCGTTCCAGAGGACTTCCGCGATATCCGCCATGCCCATCGGCATGCCGGGGTGACCGGACTTGGCGGTTTCGACCGCATCGGCGGCAAGGAAGCGGATGGCGTTGGCCAACTGGCGGCGGGTGGGCTGCGTCATGGTTCTGTCGGGGTCGGGAGGCGGCCGCGGAGCTGCGGGCGGCCTATTGTCCCATAGTCCACCGGCCTGGTCAGGCCAGTCAGGGCCGTGAAGACGGCTGCGGTACACCAACAAAAACGCCCCGCAAGGCGGGGCGCTTTGGATCCGGGTGTGGGCGGTCAGCTTTCGCCGGTGGCCGCGTTGATCACCGCGCAGGTGGACTCACGCTGGAACTTCTCGCCGGTCATGTAGCCACCGGGAGTGAGCTTGGTGACCTCGACCTTTGACGCGTTGGCACCTTGCGGGGTGATGGCCACGTTCCACGGCAGGGTGACCTGGCCTTTGCTGCCCTGCGTGTTCTGTTCGAACATCAACAGGCCCGATTCCTTGTCTTCCGACCTCAGGGTCAGGCCCGACTTCACCCCTTCGATCTTGATCCGCTTGTAGGCAACCTCCGCGCTCACCGGGACCACGTCCCAGCTGGTGAACGTACGGCCCGCGAAATAGCTGCCGACCTGCTTGTAGTTCGGGCAGTCCGACTTGGCGCTGGCGTTGAAAACCAGCAGGCCAAGCGTGGCCGCGATCAGATACTTCCTCATCTGTAGTACTCCTTTCCCCGCACGACGCCAACCCCGACGCCTTCCATGCGCGGAGGTCAGTATCCATGTCATTCCCTGCGCGATCAATTGCCGGGTACGACAGGCTCCGAAGTGTGAACATCATCACTCTCACCCTTCGCCACCAGCGTGGTCAGGGCCAGGTCGCCGGTGACGTTGAGCGCGGTACGGCACATGTCCAGGAAGTGGTTCACGCCCAGGATCAGGCCGATGCCCATCGGGTCGACGCCGACCATGGCGCAGATCATCGCCACCACCGGCAGCGAACCGGAGGGCACGCCGGCGGTCCCGATGCCGCCCAGGATGCAGACCACCATCACCATCAGCTGCTGGGTGATGCTCAGGTCCACGCCGAAGAACTGCGCCAGGAAGATCACCGTCACGCCCTCGAACAGCGCGGTGCCGTTCTGGTTGGCGGTCGCGCCCACGGTCAGCACGAAGCGCGAGACCTTCTGCGGCAGGCCCATCTGGTCGGCCACGCGCAGCGCGGTCGGCAGGGTGGCGTTGCTGGAGGCCGTGGAGAAGGCCATCACCGTGGCCTCCTGGGTGTCGCGGAAGAATGCCAGGGGCGAGCGGCCCGACAGCCATACCGCCACGCCGTAGCTGACCACCATGTGCAGGCCCAGCGCCAACACCACCACGCCCACGTACGCGCCCAGGCGGATCAGCAGGTCGAAGCCGAAGATCGCCGCGAGGTTGAACATGAAGCAGGCCACCGCATAGGGCGCCAGGCGGATCACCAGGTTGATCAGGGTCATCGACACTTCGAACACGCCTTCGATGACCTTGCGCAGCGGCGCGGTCTTTTCGTCCGGCGACAGCACCATGCCGATGCCGAACATCAGCGCGAAGAACATCAGCGACAGGATCGCGCCATTGCTCGATGCCGCAGCCAGCACGTTGCTGGGCACGATCGAGAGCAGCATGTCCATGCCCTTGGGCTGCTCGCCGATGTTGGCCACGATCTCGCGGCTGCGCTCCACGTTTTCATGCAGCAGCTGCTGCGCCATGGCCGGGTCCACGCCCACGCCCGGCTTGAGCACGTTGACCAGGACCAGGCCCAGGCCGACCGCCACGCCCGACAGCAGGACGGTATAGGCCAGGGTTTTCCAGCCGATCCGCCCGAGCGAGCGGATGTCGCCCATCTCCGACACGCCCATCACCAGCGCCGAGAAGATCAGCGGCACGATCAGCATGAAGATCAGGTTGAGGAACAGCCCCGACAACGGCGTGGTCAGGTAGGTCATCACCACACGGGCCGCGTCGGGCAGCCAGGGAATGCCGCCGCCGATGGCGTGGACGATCAGGCCGAGCGCGAGGCCAAGCCCGAAGCCGATAGCCATTTTCCAGTGCAGTGGCAGCTTCTGCCGGGGTGTTGCGGCGTCGGTCATCGGAGCGGCGTTCCTTGAAGATAAGTAAAAGAGCTTAGCAAAGCCGACCGGTCCGGCCCCTTCAGCGGGCCGGGGGATACAGCGGCGGCAGCGGAGTATCTGCCGCTGCCGCGGCCGCTTGCCAGTGCGGTCCGTCATGGAAGGCGCGCCGCAGCGCCTGGCGCGCCTGCGCCATGTCGCCGCCTTCGGCACTCCAGCGCGCGGCCTGCAGGTCGCGCAGGGCGTGGCGCTGGGCCGGCTCGGCCAGCTGCGCCACCACCGCCTCCAGATCGTCACGGACCCCGCCCATGGCCGCCAGCAGGGTCACGATCTCATCCAGGGCCTGGTGGTCCAGTGCCCGACGCAGGTCGCCGCGCGAGGGCCGGCGGGCCCCCGCCGCAGGAAGGGGTACTACCGGGGTGCCACCCGCTGCGTCAACGCGGCGGCGGCGGCGCCAGCCCCAGGCCAGGGTCAGCAGCCACAACACGGCAAACGCCAGCGCGGCGGCGATCCATCCCCACGGGCGGGTCCCGGCGGCACCGGCCGGCGCCACGGTGTCGGCCACGTCCGGCAGCGCCGAGGTCGTGTCCAGCGCCAGCGGCGCGGGCGCACGCCCGGGCGCGCCGGCTGCCACCGCCACGCTCAGGTCGGGCAAGCTGGCGCGGCGTGCCTGCCCGGCGCGCACGTCCCACCAGTCCATGCGCAGGCCGGGAATGGCCAGGGTGCCGGGCTGGCGCGGCACGACCGAGTAACGCCGGGTCAGGGTCAGCCGCGGACTGCCGCCATCGAAGGTTTCGTCGTACTGTGGCGGCTCGGCGAAGACCTGGGCCGCCGGGCCGGCATCCAGCGGCGGCAGCTCGGGGAACTGGGCGTGCGTGGCCCCGTCGGCGACCGCCTCGACCACGACGGTGATCGCCTCGCCGGCACGTCCGCGGGTAGGCGCGGCGGTATAGCGCAGGCGCAGGTCGTGCAGCGGCAGCCACGGCTGCGGTGCCGCGTCCGGCTGTGCGCGCACCTGCAGGGTGCGGTCGGGGGCGCTGGCACGCAGCCGGCCGTCACCGCCGAACAGGTCATCGAAGAAACCGCCGGCGCTGCGCCCGTTGAAGCGCGCGCCTTTCAGCAGCAGCGGGCCGCTGCGCTCGGGAATCAGCAGGTAGCGGCGCTCCACCACGTTGTAATGGCGTCCATTGAGCTCGCGGACCAGGCTGCGGTCTTCGCCCACCCGCTGCAGCGACGCGCCGTCAGGGGCGTCGAATCCCAGCTCGCCCGACAGCAGCTGCGAGGCGTAGTAGAGGCGCACCACCACGCCGACGCTTTGCTGCACATACGGATCGGGATCGTCGACGTCGACTTCGACGAAGGCCTTCGCATTGCCCGGTACGGCGGCCGATGCACCGGCGCTGGCCGCCACGGTCAGCGACAACGGCGCGGTCAGCGCGTTGCCGACCCGCAGCGGCGGAATGGTCAGCACCCCGCTGCGGCGCGGGCTGAGCGCCACGCCATACAGCGAACGCGACTGCATCGCCCCTTGCCGCCACTGCACCTGGCGGCTGCTGCTCTGGCCACTGAGCTCGAAATCGGCCTGCAGCGGCGTGTAGTCCGGCGCGCCGCCGTCCGATTCGATGTTGAGGGTCACCGTGTCGCCCTCGCTGATCGCATCGCGGTCCAGCCAGGCCCGTGTCTGCGCGCTGGCCAGCCCGCTTACGCAAAGCAGCAGCCACAGGCAGGCGCGCCACGGGGTACGCGTGGAGATCGCTGGGGTCATGGTCCTTCCCGTTTCCTGCGTTCGTTTTCCAGCTGGAATTTGGCCCGCAGCAGGCTGCCGGGATCGTCCGGCACGCGCCGCATCCAGGCCTCCACGGCCTGGCGCTGCTCGCGCTGCTGCGGGGTTTCGTTGGCCAGGCGTCGCTGCGCGGGCGGGGTGTCGGACGCCGCCTGCTGGCGCCGCATGGCCTCATCCATGCGTTGGCGCTGCGCGGCGTCGGCGCGCGCCTGTTCGGCCGGGTCCGGCGCGGCACTGCCCTGCCGCTGCTGCGGCTGTCCTGCCTGGCCCTGCTGCTGCGGGCCCTGCTGCGGTTGATCCTGCTTGCCGTTCTGATTCTGCTGGTTCTGCTGGTTCTGCTGTTGCTGCTGTTGCTGCTGGCCACCGCCCTGTGGCGGCTTGCGCTTGCGCGCGGCCTCCACGGCGGCGCGGTTGGCCACGGCATCGGGCATGCCGGGGCGCTGGCGCAGGGCGTCGTCGTAGGCGGCGATCGCAGCGTCGTACTGGCCCTGGCGCGCCAGCGCGTTGCCCAGGTTGTAGTGCGCCTCGGGTCCGTCGAGGCCCTGGAAATGTTGCTGGGCGGCCGCGAAGTCGCCGCGCCGGTAGGCCTCCACGCCAGCGGCGATACGCTGCTGCTCGCGCTGGTCGGCGCGCTGCCACAGCGAGGACTCGGCCGCGTAGGCCGGCGCGGGGCCTGCCAACGGCAGCAGCAGGCAGAGCGCGATCGCGGCAACCGCGCCGCGCCGCCGGAAGGCCCACAGCGACAACAGCATCAGCGGCGGCAACAGCCAGAAACCTTCATCACGCCAGGCCAGGCCCCCGCCCTGCCGACGTTCGCTTTCCGCCGCACTGCTGCGTGGGGTCAGCACGCCCAGCGCGCGCAGGTCGGCATCATCGGTGGCCACGCTGGCATAACGGCCACCGCCGGCGCTGGCCAGCGCGCGCAGGCTGTCCGGGTCCAGCTGCGCGCGCTCGATCTGACCAGCGCTGCTCCGGTACGCGGCGCCGCCCGGCGTGCCCAGCCCGAGCACCGAGACCCGGATGCCCTGCGCGTGCGCAGCGGCAGCGGCCGCCCGCGCGGCGTCGTCGGCGTGGTCGGTCAGCAGCAGGATGTCGCCGCCCCTGGCACCGGATTGCTGCAGCAACAGGACCGCGGCTTCGATGGCGCGGTCGGCACGCTGGCCGTCGCGCGGCATCACGTCCGGGCCCAACGCATCCAGGTACAGGGCGACGTTGGCGTGATCGGCAGTCAGCGGTGCCACGGTGAAGGCATCATCGGCATACGCCAGCAGCGCCAGCTCGCCACCGCTGCGCCTGGCCAGCAGGGTGGCCAGCTTGGCCCGCGCCTGCAGCAGGCGCGACGGCGGCAGGTCGGTGGCGGTGATCCGCGAGGAAAGGTCCAGCGCCACCACCAGCGGCGACGGTGCCTGCCACAGCGGTTGCACCACCTGTCGCCAGCCGGGGCCGGCCAGCGCGAGCACGGCCAGGGTCCAGCCCAGCAGCAGCAGCGCCAACCCGCCCCAGGCGCGGCGTGCGCCGGCAACCAGCAGGTGCGGCAGCAGGTGCGGGTCCACGTTCCGGCGCCAGACGCTGCCGCGGCGGCGGCGCCAGGTCCACAGCAGCGCGATCAGCGGCAGCACCGCCAGCGCCCACAGCGCATGGGGCCGAGCCAGGTGCAGTGGCAGGTCGGCCAGGCTCATGCCCACCGCCTCGGCAGCAACCAGCCGACCCCACCCAGCAGCATCGCCAGCGCCAGTGGCCAGCCGTAGCGCTCGATGCGCGGGCGGACCGCGGCACCGGCCGCGGTGACCGGTTCCAGCCGGTCCAGCTCGGCATAGATGCCGGCCAGCTCGTCGGTGTTGCGCGCGCGGAAGGCGCGGCCGCCGGTGAGCTCGGCGATACGGCGCAGGGTCGCTTCGTCGACCGGATCGTCGCCGGCGGCGATCTGCACCCCGAACAGGCTCATGCCGCCGTCGCCCCCGAATGCCACCGGGTACACCCGCACGCCTTCGGCCTTGGCCAGCTCGGCCGCACGCAGCGGCGGCAGCACGCCCGCGTTGCTGACCCCATCGGTGAGCAGGATCAGCACGCGCTGGCCCTCCGGCTGTTCGCGCAGGCGCTTGACCGCCAGCGCGATCGCGTCGCCGATCGCGGTGTCGCGGCCGGCCAGTCCGACTTCGCTGTCGGTGAGCTGGTTGCGCACGGTGGTGAGGTCGGCGGTGATCGGGGTCAGGGTGTAGGCACGCTCTCCGAAGATCAGCAGCCCGACGCGGTCGCCGGCACGGCGGTCGAGGAAATCGGCCAGCACGGCCTTGGCCGCGGACAGCCGCTGCACGACCTGCGCACCGAGCATCATGTCCGGCTCGCTCATGCTGCCGGACACGTCCACGGCCAGCATCATCTGCCGGCCCTGCTGCGGCGGCACGATCGGTTCGCCCAATGCCTGCGGTCGCGCCAGCGCCACGCACAGGCTGGCCCAGGCCAGCCACAGCAGCCACCGGGCGGGCCGCCACGTCGCTACGCCCCTTGGCTGGCCCAGTTCGGCCAGCACGCCGGCCGCGTAGGGCACCCGCAATGCCGGGGTCGACGTGGCGCGCTGCGGCCACAGGCGCATCAGCCACGGCAGCGGCAGCGCCAGCAGCGCCCACGGCCAGGCGAAGGTGTCCAGCCACGGCAGCCAGGCCAGCAGGGACGGCATCATCGCGCCGGCCCCCCGATCAGGGCCAGGAAACGCGCCCGCGCCAGTGGACGCAGGCGCTGCACCGCAGCCGCATCCAGCGACGCCCGGTACGCGCCGTCCAGCAGCAGGCGGCCGTCGCCATCGGAAAACGCGCGGCTGCCAGGTTCGTCCAGGAATTCCAGCCAGGCCTGGCCCTGCAGCAGTTCCGCCCCGGCCTGCCGGCGGCGGGCGGCGCGCCGCAACAGGTCGGCCATCGCGGCAACCTGGGCGGTGCCGGTGCCGGCCTCGTCCACGGCGTGGTCGAATACCCGCAGCCAGCGGCGCTGGCGGCGCCGGCGCTGCGCGCGCCAGGCCCACAGCGCGAGTGCAACCAGCGCCAACGCGCCCAGCACCAGCCACCAGCCCAGGGGCAACGGCCACCACGACGGAAACGGGGGCAGGTGCACATCGCGCAGCGGCAGGGAGGTGGCCGCGCTCATGCGACCACCGCCGAGGGCAACGGCCCCAGCCAGCAATCGCTGGGATCATCGGTACTCACCACATGGACCTGGATGCGGCGCGCGCCGAGACTGCGCTGCAGTGCCTCCAGCGGTTCAACGAAGCGCGCATGCCAGTGCGCGCGCACCGCAGCGTCATGCAGGTCGAGCACGACCTGGCGCCCCTGCGACAGGAACGGCAGCACCGCGTCGGGCGGGGCCAGTTCCAGCGGGTCGGCCATCAGCAGGAGCTGTACTTCATGGTGCATGGCCAGCGCGGTCCAGCGCGGAATGTCGATGGCCGCCGCACGCGCCGGGTCGGCCAGCACCACCACCCGCGCGCCGGGTCGCAGCACGCGCGCGGCCTGTTGCAGGGCGCTGTCCAGGCCGGCATCGTCGGTCGGCGGTGCGGCGTACCAGCGGGTCAACGCGTCGAGCACGCGCAGCACCCCGCGGGTCCCCCCCGCCGGGGCGATCGGCGCCTCGGTGCGGCTGCCGCGCAGG
This sequence comes from Stenotrophomonas sp. NPDC077420, assembly GCF_044543385.1. Taxonomy (NCBI): domain Bacteria; kingdom Pseudomonadati; phylum Pseudomonadota; class Gammaproteobacteria; order Lysobacterales; family Lysobacteraceae; genus Stenotrophomonas; species Stenotrophomonas sp. NPDC077420. Next base: position 45,394 of record NZ_JBITVZ010000015.1, on the reverse strand, counting down.
GCGCTCAGGCGATCGCCCTGGCGCTGCGCCAGCCAGGCGGCGACGGCGCCGACCCGGGCCGCCTGCACGGACTTGAAACGCACACGGGTGCCGAAGTACAGCACCGGGTCGGTGTCGGCGACCAGCAGCGTGAGGCGTTCGCGCTCGGCCTGGAACAGTTTGGTATGCGCGCGCCCGGTGCGCGCGGTCACCCGCCAGTCGATGTGGCGCGCGTCGTCGCCGGGAACGTAGTCGCGGGACTCGGCGTACTCCATCCCGCGCCCGCGCATCGGCGACGGGGCCTGCCCGGCATGCACCAGGCGGCCACGCCGCGCCGGCGCAAGCCGGTGCGCGCTGCGCCGCAGTGCCACCAGCTCGGCCAGGCTGGGCTGTACACCATTGCCGGCCAGCGCGGCGCCGGCGGTGTCGTCGGACAGGTGCATGCCGCGCTCAGGGCACCGGCACGCGGGCCAGCAGTTCGGCCACCAGGCGTTCGCCGTCCCAGCCCTCGGCCGTGGCTTCGTAGCTGGGCAGCACGCGGTGGCGCAGTACATCGGGCGCCACGCTGCGCACGTCGTCCGGGGTGACGAAGTCGCGACCGGCCAGCCAGGCACGCGCCCGCGCGCAGCGTTCCAGCGCGATCGAGCCACGCGGGCTGGCACCCCAGGCGATGCGGCGCGCCAGGGCCGGGTCGTAGCGGGCGGGGTCGCGGCTGGCCAGCACCAGTTCGATCAGATAACGCTCCAGTGCCGGTGCCATGTGCAGCTCCAGGATCGCGCGGCGCGCGGCGAACACGTCGTCCAGCGGCATGCGCGACGGCGACGGCGCCGGCGTGCCGAGCGCGTCTCGGGCACGTTCACGGGCCAGGCGCAGGATCTCGGCTTCGGCGGTGGAATCGGGGTACCCGATCCGCACGTGCATCAGGAACCGGTCCAGCTGCGCTTCGGGCAGCGGGAAAGTGCCTTCCTGTTCGATCGGATTCTGGGTCGCCATCACCAGGAACAGCGCGGGCAATGCGTAGGTATGCCGACCGACGGTGACCTGGCGTTCGCCCATCGCCTCCAGCAGCGCCGACTGCACCTTGGCGGGGGCCCGGTTGATTTCATCGGCGAGCAGGATCGGGTGGAAGATGGGGCCCGGCACGAACTCGAAGCGACCCTCCTGCGGGCGCCAGATCTCGGTGCCGGTCAGGTCCGCCGGCAACAGGTCAGGCGTGAACTGGACCCGCGAAAAGTCCGCGTCCAGGCGCGCTGCCAGGGCACGGATGGCGGTGGTCTTGGCCAGGCCGGGCGCACCTTCCACCAGCAGGTGGCCGTCCGCCAGCAATGCAGTGAGCAGGCGTTCGACCAGCGCATCCTGGCCGACGATCTCGGCCGACAGCGCTTCGCGCAGCGCGCGGAAACCGGCGTGCAGGCGCTCGTGCTCCGGTGCGGGGATGACAGGCGTGGGGACGGTTGCAGGCATGGGGGGTGGCAGGTTCATGGGTCCATCTGACCACGCGACAGGCGTAAGGTTCCGCAGCCATCATGGCAGGGCCGGGCCGGCGATGGGATCAAGATTGCCTGAACGCGGCTACGCGCGATCGCCGCCATCGAAGATGGCGCTGCAGTAGGGGCCGGCCATCTTGAACCGCCTGCATACCTCCGGCCGCGCCGCATAGATGCCGCACGCCATGGTGGAACGGTCCAGCGCCACGCACCAGCCGTCGTCGGCCTTGGCCATTGCGCGCGTGCCATCGCCAATGTTCACGGTCAGGTTCGACGGCATCGACTCGGACGCGGCCAGTACCGCCGTCAGTCGGCAGCATTGCGCGGTGCAGCCGGAGCAATGTGCCAGGGTCATGCCGCGAGCATAGCCCCATGAGCTTGCCGTGCCATGAACAAAAAAAAACCGGCGCCCCAAGGGGCGCCGATTCCAGGTCAGGCAGCTGCAACGGCGGCTCAGTTGGTCTTGGCCACGCGCAGCACCTTGGGGGTGACGAAGACCAGCAGTTCGGCCTTGTCCTTGTTGCGGCTGCGCTTCTTGAACAGGTTGCCCAGGAACGGCACGTCGCCCAGGAACGGCACCTTGTTGACGCTGTTGCGGTCGGTGAACTCGTACACGCCACCGATCACCACGGTCTGGCCGTCGTCGACCAGCACCGCGGTATTCACTTCACGGCGGTTGATCGAGGGCACCTGGCCGTAGCCGTCCAGCACGATGTAGCTTTCGACTTCATCCTTCTTGACCGACATGTTCAGGAACACGCGGTTGTCGTTGGTGATGGTCGGGGTGACCTTCAGTTCCAGCAGCACTTCCTTGAACTGCACGTTCGGCGTGGCGGCCTGGCCGCCGGTACCACCGGTGATGGTGACGTAGCCGATTTCCTTACCCTGCTTGATCACCGCTTCGCGCTGGTTGGTGGTGACCACGCGCGGGTTGGAGATCACTTCACCGCGCGATTCCTGCTGCATGGCCGACAGTTCGACGTCCAGCAGGTAGCCGGCGTTGAGGATCGACAGCGCCAGCGAACCCGGATTGCTGGCCGCTGCCACCGGCAGGTTCCAGTTCAGGCCGCCGGTGCTGATGGGCCGCGGCGCACGCACCGGGATCGGACCGGTACCGCCACCGGCCGCCCACTCGTTGAGCGCTTCCTGGTATTCGGTTGCGTTCTCGCCGTCGCTGGTGATGTTTTCGTGGTTGGTGTTGGTGTTGCCGCTGAAGTACACGTTGTCGCGGCTGCCGGTGATGCCGAACTTGGCACCCAGTTCACGCGCGAAGGTGTCGGTGGCGATGACGATGCGGCTCTCGATCAGCACCTGGTCGACCGGGCGGTCGATCACGTTGATCAGCTCGCGCATGCGCGCGACCTTCTTCGGGATGTCGCTGATCATCAGCGTGTTGGTGCGCTCGTCGGCGACCAGGCGACCGCGCGAGGACAGGAACCCGCTGTCTTCCTGAGAGCTGCCGCCACCGCCACTGCCACCGCTGCCACCGCCGCCGCCGATGCCCTTGGCTTCGGTCAGTGCTTTGAAGATCTGCGCGGCATTGTGGTAGTTGATCTGGACGTAGTCGGTGATCAGGTCTTCGCGGTTCTCGATCGCGATGCGCGCGTCTTCCTTGTCCTGCTCGAACTTGGCCAGCTCCGGCTGCGGCGCAACCCAGATCACACCGCCCTCGCGGCGCTTGTCCAGGCCCTTGGCACGCAGCACGATGTCCAGCGCCTGGTCCCACGGCACGTTGATCAGGCGCAGGGTGACGTTGCCGGCGACGCTGTCGGAGGCAACCACGTTCAGGTTGGACTCCTCGGCGATCAACTGCAGCACGGTGCGCACCGGCACGTCCTGGAAGTTGAAGGTCACCGGCTTGCCGCTGTAGCCCCGCTGGGCCACGGCCGCCGCCGCCTGGGTCACCGTGGTGGCGTTGATCGCGCCGGTGGCCGGGGCGCTCTTGCGGGCGCTGATCTCAACCACGTACTCGTTGTCGGTCTGGTAGGCCAGCGACTCGAACGCGGTATTGGTGTTCAGCACCAGCTGCGTGCCACCGCCGTACGGCTTCGGGTCGATGCGCTGCACCGGGGTGGCGAAGTCGACGACGTTGATCGACTTCTGCAGGGTGTCCGGCAGGGTCGCGTTACCGACGTCGATGACCACGCTGTTGCCCTGCGTGCGCAGGTCCGGGTTGGCGCCCTTGCCGTCGAACTGCAGGATCAGGCGGCCGCTGCCGTCTTCACCGCGCTTGAAGTCGATCTTGGACACCGCCAGCGAAGCCGGTGCGGCGGCCGGCGCAGCGCCAGCCCCCTGGGTGGTTGCCGCAGCGGCCGGCGTGGCCGCCATCAGCGTGCCATTGGCCACCATGAGCGCGACTCCCAGCGCGCACAGGTGGATCAGCTTCGGGCGCCGGACGGGACGCTGCAGCATGGCGTTGGAAAAGGTCATCGTGCTATCCCCATAATCATTCATTGATCTTCAAGCGCAAGCGATGCAGGCCGTTCCAGCCAGCCGCCCGCGCCATCCGGCACCAGTTCAATCAGTTCGATCCGGTCTTCGAAGACCCCGGTCACGCGACCGTCGCTCTGCCCCATGTAGACCCCCGGACGCACCCGATAGGTGACCTTGTCCGGTGCCATCACCAGCGCGACCAGTCCGCCCCCCTTGCCGATCGAACCGACCATGTCCAAGGCATCCAGCGGGAAGGCTTCCAGCGGCTCCTTGCGGCGGTTCGGATCCGGGCGCAGGCCCGAACCACCGGCCTGGGGGTTGGCCCAGGCGTCGGTGAACGGGTCACGCATGCCCTGCGCGGAATATTCGAAGGTCTCGAACTGCTTCATGACCGGCAGTGGTTCCAGCGGCGGGGCCGGACGTGCGCGGACGTCGGCCACCCACTTTTCCAGGTTCGGCGCGTCGCCGGGCGTGCTGGAGATGCTGCGGGCGCAGCCGGCCAGCAGCACCAGCATCAGCAGGCCACAGATCCGTGCGGTGCGGGCCAGGTTCATGGCGTGCCTCCGTTCGGATTTGTGGACTGTGCGGCGGCTTTCTCCTGCGCTTCCATTTCCACGTCGTCCAGGTACCGATAGGTCTTGACCGTACCGGACAGCTCCAGCGCGCCACTGCGTGCGGTGATGCCGGTCTTGGGGTCCTTGGGCTTGAGGTTGATGTCGTGCATGGTCAGGATGACCACGCGCGGCAGCGAGGCCACGCCGCTGACGAAGGCGCCGAACTGGTGGTAACTGCCCACCATGCGCAGGGCGATCGGCTTTTCGGCGTAGAACTCCTTGGGCACTTCCTCACCGGGCTGGAACAGCTCGTTGACCAGCCCGCTGGACAGCGCGGTCTGCGAGATGTCGATGATCAGGTCCGGCATTTCGGTCTTGCTGGGCAGCTGGCGCAGCATCTGCTGCAGCACCTGCTCCATCTGGGCCAGCTGCTGCTTTAGCGGCTCCAGGTTGACCGCCCGGCCCTGCTCCTTCTCGAAGTCGGCGCGCAGGCCCACTTCGGTCTGCTCCAGGCCTGCAAGCTCGTCGCGCTTGCCGCTGATGAGCACGAACCAGGCCAGGACGATGATCAACAGCGACAGCAGCGCGCAGAAGACGATCTTGGCCTGCTGCGGCCAGTTGCCGATGTTGTTGAAGTCCAGGTCCTTGAGGTTCACTTTCTTCTGGCTCATGCGGCCCCCTTCTGCGGCGTGCTGGACGCCGCCGGTTGCGTTGCCGGGGCGGGAACGATGCGGCTGCCGGCCGGTGCGGGCTGAGCCGGCGCCGGGGCGGCCGGGGCGGCGCCCGGTGCCGGTGCCAGCGGTGCCACGCCCGGCGCGGTCGCCGGTGCGGCAGCCGGATCGGCGTCCGGGGTGACCGCGCTGCCGTCCGGCGCCAGGCCGTCGACCGCTTCGCTCTGCGCCGGCAGCGTGACCTTCACCACGAACACATACGGCAACGCCGAGATGTCCGAGACCGGGCCCACTACCTTGTCCTTCTCTTCTTCCGGCTTGCGGGCTTCGATCACCGACAGTTCCGGCTTGGTCATCCAGCCCGAATTCTCCAGGTTGCGCATGTACGCGCTGACCCGGGCATTGGACTGGGTGCGACCTTCCAGGGTCAGGATGTCGCCTTCCTGCTTGAGCGCGGTCAGCACCAGCCCATCGGGGATGGTCCGGACCAGCGCGTCGAACAGGTGCACCATCTGCGAGCGCTTGGCCTGCAGCTGTTCGATCACCTTCTTGCGCGCCAGCAGGCGGTCCTTCTGGCGATCAAGGCGATCGATTTCCTTGTTCTGCTCCCTGACCCGGTCGATCTCGGCCTGCAGGAAGGTGTTGCGATCGGCCTGCCCGCTGATCTGGCGGTCGTAGTAGAACCAGATGAGCGCCGACAGCACCACGCCTGCAATGGCCGCAAAGCCGAGCATGGTCATGAACTCGCGCTGGCGTTGCTTGCGCCGCTCGGCGCGCCAGGGCAATAGATTGATTCTTGCCATCAGTCGAAGCTCCTCAGCGCCAGACCGGTGGCAATCATCAGCGCCGGGGCGTCCTGGGCCAGGGCATGCGCCTGTACCTTCGGACCCAGCGTCATCTGCGCCAGCGGATTGGCCACCACGGTGGCCACGCCCAGCTGTTCCTCCACCATCTCCGGCAGCCCGGCCAGCGCCGCGCAACCGCCGGCCAGCACGATGTGGTCGACCCGGTTGAACTCGCTGCCTGCATAGAAGAACTGCAGCAGGCGGCTGATCTGCTGGACGGTGGCTTCCTTGAACGGCTCGAGCACTTCCATCTCGTAGCTTTCCGGCAGCCCGCCCTGGCGCTTGGCCAGGCCGGCTTCTTCATAGGTCAGGCCATAGCGGCGCATGACCTCGTCGGTGAGCTGCTTGCCGCCGAACACCTGTTCGCGGCTGTACAGGCTGCGCCCGCCACGAAGCACGTTCAGGGTGGTCATGGTGGCGCCGATGTCGACCAGCGCGACCACGCCATCGCTGGCGATCGGCAGTTCGCTTGCCACCAGGGCGAAGGCGTTTTCGACCGCGAAGGCCTCCACGTCCATCACCCGGGCGGTCAGGCCACCGAGCTCCAGCGCCGACTGGCGCAGCTCCACGTTCTCGGAACGCGAGGCCGCCAACAGCACCTGGACCATTTCCGGGTTGTTGGGGATCGCGCCGAGCACCTCGAAGTCGAGGTTCACTTCCTCGATCGGGTACGGGATGTAATTGACCGCTTCGAGCTCGACCTGGGCTTCCATGTCGTTCTCGTCCAGGTCGGCCGGCATCGGGATGAGCTTGGTGATCACCGCAGAGCCGGCCACGGCCGCGGCGGCATGCCGTGCCTTGGTACCGGAGCGGTTCACCGCGCGGCGGATGGCCTCACCCACGGCCTCCACTTCCACGATGTTCTTTTCCACGACCGCATTCGGCGGAAGTGGTTCCACAGCATAGTGTTCCACACGGAAACGATTGCCACTGCGGGAAAGCTGCAAGAGCTTCACTGCAGTCGAGCTGATGTCGACGCCAATAAGCGGCGACTGGCTTTTTGGGATAAGCCCCACGGTTTCTCCCCTGCCGACGGGCACTTGGACGCATAACCTGCGCCCGCGCATTAATAACGTTTTTTTTGCAAATCGCAACCATCAACGTGCAAAACGCGCAGTAGCGCACGTTTCGCCCGTCCCCTGACGGTCACTGAAATGCTCTCCCCGGGAACAACCCCAGCCGTTCCCTTGCGTAATCTATACTCTGCGGCCACGAAATTCGCAATCGGAATCTGTCACTGATGACTCGTCTTCGACGCTGGCTGCGCTGGATGCTGGTGGTTTTCCTGGTCCTGGCCCTGGTCGGCGCGGCTGTCGCCGGCGGCCTGTACTTCGCCATTTCCGCGCGGTTGCCGGACGTCCAGACCCTGCGCGACATCGAGATGCAGGAGCCGATGTACGTGTATGCCGCCGACGGGGAGCTGATGGCGGTGTTCGGCGAGTCCCGGCGCACCCCGATCACCATGAAGGAGGTCCCCGAGCGCCTCAAGCAGGCTTTCCTGGCCACCGAGGACGCCCGCTTCTACGAGCATGGCGGGGTGGACTACAAGGGCATCGGGCGCGCGGTGTGGCTGCTGGCCACCACCAACGACAAGCGGGTCCCGGGCGGGTCGACCATCACCCAGCAGGTGGCCCGGCAGTTCTTCCTGAGCTCGGAGTACAGCTACACCCGCAAGCTGGCCGAGATCCTGCTGGCGCGCAAGATCGAGCAGGAACTGAGCAAGGACGAGATCTTCGAGCTGTACCTGAACAAGAGTTTCTTCGGCAACCGCGCCTACGGCGTGGCCGCGGCGGCCCAGTTCTACTACGGCAAGACCCTGGCCGAGCTGGACCTGGACGAGATGGCCTCCCTGGCCGGCATCCCCAAGTTCCCCTCCAGCGGCAACCCGATCAGCAACCCCGAGCGGGCCCGCGAGCGCCGCGACTTCTACGTGCTGCAGCGCATGGCCAACCTGGGCTTCATCAGCCAGGCCGAGGCCGATGCGGCCAAGGCGGTGCCGATGCACGCCACCGCGCATGAGCCGCCGGTCCAGGTGGAGGCCCCGTACGTGGCCGAGCTGGTCCGCCAGGAGATGATCGCCCGCTTCGGCGGCGACGTGCTCAACAAGGGCTACCACGTCACCACCACGATCAACGCCGGGATGCAGACGGCGGCGAACCTGGCGGTGCGCGATGGCCTGCTGCAGTACGACCACCGGCATGGCTGGCACGGCGTGGAACAGCAGGTGGCGCTGGGCGCCGGCGACGATGCTGCGGCCCTGGCCACCCACCTGCGCGGTATTTCCGCGCAGTCCGGGCTGCTGCCGGCGATCGTGGCCGCTACCGCTGCCGACGGCAGCGCGACGGTGGTGCTGGCCAACCGCACCGAGCTGGTGCTGCCGGCCTCGGCCGCCCGCTGGACCAACAAGACCCCGGCCAAGCTGGTCCAGCGCGGCGACATCGTGCGCGTGCGCCGCGGCGAGAAGGACGGTGAGTGGCTGCTGGACCAGATCCCGCGCGGCCAGTCCGCGCTGGTCTCGCTGGATGCCCAGAGCGGCGCACTGAAGGCGCTGGTCGGTGGCTTCAGCTTCTCCGGCAACAAGTTCAACCGCGCCACCCAGGCGCGCCGCCAGCCGGGCTCCAGCTTCAAGCCCTTCATCTATGCGGCGGCGTTCGACAAGGGCTTCAACCCGGCCTCGATCGTGCTGGACGCGCCGGTGGTGTTCCGCGACCGGCGCGGCAAGACCTGGCAGCCGCAGAACGATGGCGGTGGCTTCCGCGGGCCGATGCGCCTGCGCGAGGCGCTGGTGCAGTCGCGCAACCTGGTGTCGGTGCGCCTGCTGGACGGGATGGGCGTGGAGTACGCACGCAAGTACATCAGCGAATTCGGCTTCGCCGAGGCCGAGCTGCCGCCGAACCTGTCGATGTCGCTGGGCACGGCCTCGCTGACCCCGCTGTCGGTGGCGCGCGGGTATGCCGTGTTCGCCAACGGCGGCTCGCGCGTGGACACCTGGCTGATCGACCAGGTCAGCGACCGCGATGGCAACCTGGTGTTCAAGGAAAACCCGGCCCGCGCCTGCCGCGAGTGTGTCGGCACCAGCGGGGGGGCGCCGGTCAGCCAGGTGGTGGACGGGTTCAACTTCGGCGCCGCTGCCGCGCCCGCGCCGGCCGGCGCGCCCAAGCCCGAGCAGGCGGCCGCCCCGGAGGTGCCGGTCGACCCGAATGCGCGCACCGCGCCACGTGCGATCGATGCGCGTACCGCCTACCAGCTCGTTTCGATGATGCGCGACGTGGTCCAGCGCGGCACCGGCACCGCGGCCAAGGTACTGGGCCGGGAAGACGTGGGCGGCAAGACCGGTTCCACCAACGACCATCGCGACGCCTGGTTCTCCGGCTTCGGCGGCCCCTATGCCACCACGGTGTGGGTGGGCCGCGACGACTTCCGTTCGCTGGGCTACCGCGAGTACGGCGGCCGTGCGGCCCTGCCGATCTGGATCGACTACATGCGCGTGGCGCTGAAGGACACGCCGATCGCGCAGAACGAACCGCCGACCGGGATGGTCCAGGCCACGCTCAATGGCGCCACCGAGTGGGTCAAGGTGGAGGACATGGAGAAGCTGGCCGAGTACGACTTCAATACGCAGACCCAGCAGGCGGATGATGCGGCGTTTGATATTTTCTGATGTGTGGCTTCGTTCGGCATGGCGTTGACACGCATGGCGGGGGTGCGGCTTCGTTCGGCATGGCGTTGACACGCATGGCGTGTCACTACGATCCGGGGTCGAGCGATGTTGGGGTCGAACGACTGATTTGGGTCGGGCGGCCTTTGGTCGAACGACCGGTTTTGGTCGGGTGGGCTGGCGTTGAACGACCCGTTCTGGTCGTGTGGGCAGGTTGAACGACCGTGCCTGGTCGGGACGTTGCGTGGGGACACGCCGTGCGTGTCCTGATCGTCACAACGTGGGTGTAAAGTCGGCGTAGGTCGTATCAGGGGAGAATCGCTCATGCATCGCGCCCGTCAGCATGCCGAGAGCCAGACCCGCGAACGCCGCCACCGGCTTGCCCACGAGGCGGCGCGGTTGATGGCCGAAGGCGGAATCCGCGATTACCACCAGGCCAAGCTGAAAGCCGCCGGGCGGCTGGGCATCCACGACGATGCCTCGCTGCCGCGCAATACCGAGATCGAAGTCGCGCTGCGCGAGTACCAACGCCTGTTCGCCGGCCCCGGACAGGGCACGCAGCTGCGACTCCGCCGCGAAGCCGGCCTGCGTGCGCTGGAATTCCTGCACGGCTTCGCACCCCGCCTGTGCGGCCCGGTGCTGGACGGCACCGCCGATGCCAACAGTCCGGTGCAGCTGCAGCTGCACAGCGATGACCCCGATGCCGTGCAGCGCTTCCTCGAAGAACACCGTATTCCGGCCGAGTCGCGCATGCGCCGCCTGCGGCTGGACCGCGAGCGCACGCTGGACGCGCCGGTGTGGGTGTTCTCGGCCGAAGGGCTGAGCTTCGACGTGGTGGTGCTGCCCTACGATGCGCTGCGCCAGCCGCCGCTGTCGAGCATCGATGAGAAGCCGATGCGGCGCGCGTCGGCCGCGCAGCTGCGCAGCCTGCTGGCCGAGGACGAGATCAGGGGCTATCTGGACGGCCCCTGAGTACTCCCCGCGCAGGACCTACCAGCCGATGCCCACGCCCATGGCCACGCTGCTTTCGCCGCCCTGGCTGAAGGCACCACTGAGACTGAAGCTGGTGGTGGCGCGCCGGTCCAGTACGCGCTGGTAACCCACCGCCAGGGCCGATTCGCCATCGGCATGGCCGATGCCCGCACCCAGCCGGTTCCAGGTGGGCAGGCCCGCGGTGTTCATGGCCATAGCGGCCTGCGCACCGCTCATCGCGGCCATGCGGTTCATGCGCTGGTCGAGGCGGTCGAAGCGACGGTCGACGCCCGCCATGGCCTGGTCGGTGTACGCGTTCGCGCGCTGCACCGCGTCGTCCACGGCGCGGGTGTCGACCGGCGGCAGTGACGGTGCCGACGACGGTGCCGCAGCGGCCGGCTCGACCGCACGCGCGTCGGCGGCGACGGCGGTCCCGGTGGGCGTGGCCGGCGACGCTGCGGCGTGGGTCGGGTCCGCAGACGCCGTGGCCGGACCGGCGGCGGCGTCCCCGCTGGAAGGCGGACCGGCCCCGTTCTGCGCCGCGAGCGCGTCGACCTGCTCGCCCATGTCGCCCAGCGCCCGGTGTGCCGCGCTCACCGCGTAATCCAGCGCATCCAGCGCCCCGGCCACGGTGCCGTGCCACTTGCCCTGCACCGCGAAGCGCATGCCGCGCACGCCGCCTTCGGCGTTGATGCCGGTGCCGAGCACGCTGGCCATGTCCGACAGCTGCCGCAGCGTCACCACGTCGTCGGCGGCGATGCCCGGCAGCACGTTGGTGATGCGTCGGCGCAGCCCCTGCCCGCCCACCGAAACCTCCCAGGGGCGCTGCACGATCGAACCGAAGCCCAGTGCCACGCTGTCGTGCGCGTCGGCCCACACCTGGGTGGAGCCGCCGAGCGCCATGCCGTTCTCGGCCAACACGCGCGAGCGCGTGCCGAGCGCGAACCCGTCCGCGGCCCCTTCCAGCACGATGGCGGCACGGCCCAGCGCCACCGAGTTGTGGCCCAACGCCGTGGCGTAGCTGCCGTAAGCGGTGGAGCCGTTGGCCACGGCGCGGGCGTCGGCGCCCATCGCGGTGGCCAGGAAGCCGGCATGCGCGGGCAGGCTCAGTTCGTCCGATCCGACCTTGAAATACCGCTGCACGTATTCCAGTGCAGCCACCCGCGCTTCGGCGGCGAACAGCTGCGCGCCGTTGACCGCGTGGGTGCTGCCGGCGCTGACCTCGCCGGCGCCCAGCGCCACCAGGCGCGAGCCGCGCAGGTGCACGAGGGCATCCTTGTCAAAGCGCACCACATCGCTGAGGTCGGCGCTGACGCCCTGCACGCCGTCGCGCAGCAGGTCGATGTCCAGCCGGTTGCGCGCGATCCGCTCGTGGTTGTGATTGACCTGCCACAGCGCATCGGCCCACCCCGGCGGTGCGACCGGCACCTCCGCCGGCGGCGTCGTGGGCGCTTCGCAGTACACCAGGCGCTCGCGAACCTGGTCGCGGCCGAACACGCCGGCCACGCCCACGCCGACGCCGAGCCCACTGGCGAAGGCCACGCTGCGCGTGGTCACGGACGTGCGTTCCTCGTGAGGTGGCGTGTCCGCCTCACCCGGCGGCGGCAACGCGGTCGCAACGGCGGTGCCAGGCACCATCAACAGCAAGGATCGGTAGAGAACATGCATGGTGTTTCCTCTCAAGGCAGCAGGATCTGCTGGTGTTCGCGGTAGCCGTCGCGGCTGAGCCGGTAATCCACGCGCAGCCGTGCGCCGGGCGCAGGCTCGAACGGCAGCGCCAGCGCGGCACCGGGGTACACGCTGCGCTCGATGTCATGGGTGGTGCAGTCGGCCGCAACGCAGTGCTCGACCCGTCGGATGCCCAGCCGCAGCGTGCCGCGGTTGTGCAGGCGGCCTTCTACCAGCTCCATGGCGACCTGCCCGTCGGCAGGCAGCAGGTTGGCCAGCACCCCCCAGACCAGGCTGACGCCCAGGGTGGCGCTGGCGGTATTGCCCGGCTCGGGCACCGCGTCGGGATCGTCGGCGCGCACGCCTTCGAAGTACACGCGGAAGGCGGTTTCCTCGGTTACCGGCGCCAGCGCGATCACCCGCACCCGCCGGCTGCCGCCGCCGGCCAGGGCGAACAGGGACGGTGTCACCACCAGCGCGGCGTCGGCACCGGGCGGCTCGTCGACTTCATGTTCGGCGTCGGTGGCCGGTGCAACCACACGCTTCACCGTGGCCCTGACGTACTGGGTCCGTGGCGACTGCGCGTGCACGCGGATGCTGGTGGTACGACCGGCGTCGACGTGCACGCGCATCGGGTGCACGTCCAGGTTGGCCAACACCGGCGTGGCGGGCGACAGCAACAACAGCAGGGCAACGACGGGTCGGTACGGGCGCATGGTGGTCTCGGCGGGCATCAGGGACGGCGGGTGGGCAGGCGCAATTCGAGGGTGAGATCGCCCTGGTAGCGGCCTTCGCGCTTCCCTGCGGCCGGCACCCAGGGGGTGAGGAAGGTCAATGGCGTGGGCACGCAGTACACCGGCTGCTCCATGCCCGGCAGCAGCACCGGGCGCAGTTCGGCGCTGTCGATGCCCTCCAGCAGCGTGTGGGCGTCGCGGGCCAGCGCATGGCTGCGGCCGGCATGCAGTACCTGCAGCTGGTAGTCGAGGCGATCATGCGGCGCGCGGCCGCCGCCCTGGTGCCACACCGAAAACTGCTGCGGCGGCCCGCCCAGGCACGTCCGGCCCGCCATCGCGCGCGATCAGCACCAGCGACCTGCTGGACGACCCCATGCCGTCGTACAGGCACATGTCCAGTACGCTCTCGCCGCCCACGCTGGCGGGCGGCGGCTGGGTGCGAAGCTGCAGCTGCAGGTCCATCTGCGCGGTCGACCCGCCATGTTCGGGCAGGTGGATGGCGGCACGACCGGGATCGGTGACGGTGACGTCCAGGACGAACACATGACGGCCGAGTACCGCGCCGTCCCGACCGCTGCGCACGTCCAGGTGCAGTTCGGCCTGCCAGCGGCCGGCCACCAGCGCGACGATGTCGCTGGCCTCCACCTGCAGCGTCGCGGCGGTGCCGGCCGGGGCGATGTGGCACTCGCGGACCGCCGAGGTCCACAGCGGGTACTCCGACTTTTCCCAGAAATCCTCGCTGCAGGTGCGCTCCCATTCCACACGCTCCAGCCAGCCGAGCACACCGATCTCCCTGCGCTGGCCACTGCGCAGTTCCTGGAATTCAAGCAGGATCGGGCGGCGCCCGCCGGGTCCTTCGCCGGTGTCGCTGCGCGGGCACCGCCCGCGTGCGGGGGTGTCGGTGCAGGTGACATGCAGGCTGCCGTGGCCGTAAGCCACTTCCTGGAAGCCGAGCACGGTGCGTGGCGCCCACAGGGTCAGCGGCAGCGGCGCGGCGCGGTCGAAGGCGTGCTGGAAGGTGGTGACCGTGGTGCCCGGCGCCGGAAGGGTCACCGGCGGCCGCTGCGCAAGCGCGGGCCAGGCGAGCATCAGCGCCAGGGCGACCACGGGCCAGCGGTGCAGCGGCGTGCTCACGGCATGCCCTGCGCGATCGGCAGCGCTTCGTCGAGCAGCCGCTGGACGCGCGGTTGCCCGGCGATGTGGGGCGGCAAGGCCTCCCGTGCAAGCGGTGCGCAGACGATCTGCCCGACCAGCCGCATCACGCTGCGCTGGGCCTGCACCCGCAGCGGGCACTGCAGCAGCTGGCCCTGCCGGAGCAGGTACAGCACCTCCTGGCGCTGCGCGAATTCGGCGATGAAGCCACCGTCGCGCCCAAGCGGCGGCAGCGCCGCGTTGAGGATGCGGGCGCCGGCCAGTGCGCGGCCGGCCGCATCCCGGGCGCTGCCGAGGTAGGACACGCTGGCCTCCACCCCGACCGGCAGCGCGATCACCCGGCCTGGCAGCAGGAAAGGCCGATGCGCCGTCCCCGGCTGCGCCACGCGCACGTCGACATCCTGCAGGGGGACGGCCACATCGTGGACGTCGACGCGATGGCGCTGATAGCCACGCAGTGGCAGCAGGCGTCGCTGCCCGAAGCGCACCACCTGGCGTCGCTGTGCGCTGGCCTGCACTTCGGCGGCGGCGCCCTGCTGCGCCGGCAGGTCGGCGGCCGCTACGCTCACCGCGACCCCGGCGTCGGCACCGCTGGCGCTGCCCCAGAACAGGCCGCCTGGCGCCAGCGCCAGCGCCGAGCCGTGGTTGAGGCTGTAGGCGGTACCGTGCGGCCGCGGCTGGTGGGACAGGACCACCCCGGTATGCCCCATCGGCGTGTCGCTGCGCAGCGCCAGCAGGGCATCGGTGACGCCGGTGTCCTGCACCCGGACCTCGGCGCCGGCTTCGCGCGCACTGCCGTCCTGCTCCCGGCGCCACGACTGTGCCAGCTGCAGGCTGTGCTCCGGTTCGCCATGGCGGCGCTGGCGGGCGTCGATGCCGACCCGGCGCAGCAGGCTGCTGCCGGCCGCGTGCCGCAGGCGCGAAAAGGTCAGGCCCAGCTGCGCGCCGCGGTCACGCAGCGGCCCGGACTGGTGCCAGGCGCCGACCCGGCCGCTCACGCTCAGACCGCGCCATTGCCGGCTGTGGCTGTAGTTGACCTGGACGCTGCGCGCGGTCTGCGTGGGCGGCGCCGGGAAACGCGGCGCTTCGGCCGCCACGCTGCGCCGACGGGTATGCCCCAAGTGCAGGCTGCCGACGCCCAGCGGCACGCTCAGCGAGGCTGACACGGCATCGGCGCAGCCGAGCCGGTCGCGGTCGAGGGCCAGCTGCTCGCGGCAGCGGGTGCCGCGCATGCGCTGGTGGAACAGGTTCCAGGTCGCGCGGTTGCGCACACTGAGCTGCTGCTGCCCGCCGCGGCTGCCATCGCTGCCGGAGATGATGCCCAGTTCGGCGTGCAGCTCATGGGTGCCGAGCCGATGACGCACGCCCGTGCGCAGTTCGGCATAGCGGCGCTGGTCGATCCGGGCCACGCCGAGGCTCATCCCGGACCGTCCCGCCCATGGCAGGCGCACCCCGGCCTGCAGCGTGCCGTGCCCGACGGGCGTGAACGCCGCCTGGTGCCGTCCACCCTGCACGAACCACTGCAGGCCGGGCTGGCCCCAGTCCTGGCCACGCACGAACGGGTGGCGCTCGCTGCGCACCAGCCGGCCATCTTCGTGGATGCGCAGGGTGACCTCATAGCTGCCCGCCGGGAACCGGCGGGTGTCCAGGTCGCTGACCCCGGGTGGCAGGTAGAAGGTCTGCAGCAGGCGGTCGCCGTCGAAGGCATCCACGCGTGCGGGCCGTGACAACAGCACCGTGATCGGGGCCTCGCCGGAAGGGGCGTCGGCATCGACGTAGGCCTGGGTGGTGCCCACGCGCACGCCGTCGAAACGCTCCAGCGGGAGCAGCCCAAGGCCGAACTGACCGCCCTGCTGGCTGGCCAGGTTGCGCCGGTCCATGCGCCCGAGCTGCAGGTAATGGCGCCGGGCCAGGTCGTGGCGGTAGTACAGGTCGTCGACCTGGAACACATCACGGGCGGGTTGGCCGGGCCGGGCGTGGCGGGCATGGGTCCAGGTGCCACCGAGATAACCGTTGCGCTGCACGCCGAGCGCGGCGCTGCCATGCGCGTTGAGCGCGTACTCGCGGCCGTCGCCACTGAGGGTCAGGCTGTGCTGGTGCAGCAGGGCATTTTCGGCGTGCTCGCTGGGCGCGTGCAGGCCGTCGCTGGCAGGCTGCGCGCGCGGCACCCAGCGCAGGGCCGGAAACAGCAGCAGGGCGCTGTCGCCTTCATCGAAGATGGCAGGCACGTGGTGGAGATCCTCGGACGGCGCACGCCAACCGCAGCCAGGGTGCGGCTGGGCCGGAATGCAGGCCAGGTGGCTGTCGCGCGGCAACGGCGCCGACAGCGCAGGCAGCAGCGCCTGCTGGGCGGAAAGGGACAGCCCAAGCGCCACCAGCACCTGGCCGGGGTCTTCGAGCTGGATGTGGTCGAGGGTGACCCAGGCAGGCCACAGGCCGGCCGAACGGCCGAAGGCGCGCACCTCGAGGCGTTCGCGCTGGCCAGTGACCAGGTCTTCGAAACCGGCCGGCACCGGGCCCGCCTGTGCGGCCACGGCGGCCAGCATCAGCACGAGCGCCACCGCCAGCCGGACCAGGGCGGGAGCAGGAATGCGCATGGCGAAAAGGCCGGCGCCGGCCGCTCAGGGCCGGTGCCGGCGTGACAGGTCAGAGGCTGCTTGCCCGCTGCACCAGCACCAGGCTGACCGGGCCGTCGTACAGACCGGCCGCGGCGATGGGACCGGGCGTGGCCTGGGCCACGGTCAACGGCATTTCAATCGAGGCACCGGGGATCGCGCCCAGGAACAGCTGGTCGGCCGTAAAGGCGATGGGCGCGACACCGAGCTCGCGCCCGTTGAGGGTTACCGACAGGGGCACATCGACGGCACCGGCGGCGGTCACTCTGGGCATCAGCACGGCCGGTTCGGCCAGGCGCACGTCGACGTCAAGGCTGGTGTCGTTGGAGAACACCCGCACCCGTTCGCTCCAGCTGCCCAGCCCCTGCCCGGCGCGATACGGCATCTGCACCGCATCGGGAAGCACGCTGCCATCGGCCTTGAGCAGCGACAGGGTGGGATCGACGTTGGCCCAGACAGTGATGTGCGCTTCGGCCGCGTGGGCGGACAGTGCGGCGGTTGCAAGCGCCAGGCCGAACGCGGCCTGCTTCAGAGTGCGGAACATGAGTTTGTCTCCCTTGATTGGAATGCACCTCGCATGAGGTTGTCGTGCGTACCGCTTGCATGCAGTGGCGGCGACAGGATCAAGGTAGGCAACGCAACGCTGCGTCCACACGCAACCATTCTTAAAGCCAGCGCGCATCACCGCAATCTGCGACAGCGCGCGCGATACCGTTTGAACACAAGCATTCCGAGCAGGTTGGAGTTGAACACGTCGCGTGCTGTCGCCGGGTGCCAGCGCGCTGGGGAAGAGAAAAAAACGTTCTTCTCCCGTCGGAGTGACGCGTCTCGTCTTGAGTGCCTTCAGGGCATGGCGCTCGGTCTTCGATAAGGGTCCGTGGCGAGCGTTGAGGGCCCCGCCGCGGCCGGCAGGCCCCTATGCAAATGTCCCCCGGCGCCGGCCTGCGGCCGACACCTCCTCCTTTACTTTGCCAGGGACCTACCGGCCGCGACGGGGCTGTCTTGCGGTGGGCAATGGAAAAGCGGATGTCGCAATGCCACGCCGGTGGGGCGGGTGTGGGGCCGCCGTGCCCTTGTGGGCGAATTAAAAGGAGGAAGGTGGCGGCCGCAGGCCGACGCCGGGGGAAATTCGCCCACAAGGGCACGGCGGCCCCGCACTCGCCCCACCGGCAGCCGCGTCTGCTGAAGCCAAAAAAAAACACCCCCTTGCGGAGGTGTTTTTCAGGCGTTACCGGGCAGGATCAGCCCTGGTAATCGCGCACGTCGCTGCCGGTGTAGACCTGGCGCGGACGGCCGATCTTCATTTCCGGATCGACCTGCTGTTCCAGCCAGTGCGCGACCCAGCCGGAGGTGCGGCCGAGGGCGAACATGACGGTGAACATTTCGGTCGGGATCTGCAGCGCCTTGTAGATGATGCCGCTGTAGAAATCGACGTTCGGGTACAGCTTGCGGGCGACGAAGTAGTCGTCCTGCAGCGCCGCCTGTTCCAGCTTGACCGCAACGTCGAGCAGCGGATCCTGCACGCCCAGCTGCTTGAGCACCTTGCTGGTCATCTCGCCGATGACCTTGGCGCGCGGGTCGAAGTTCTTGTAGACGCGGTGGCCAAAGCCCATCAGGCGGAAGCCGGAGGTCTTGTCCTTGGCCTTGAGCACGGCCGATTCGACGTTGTCGGCCGAACCGATCTCTTCCAGCATCTTCAGCACGGCTTCGTTGGCACCGCCGTGGGCCGGACCCCACAGCGCGGTGACGCCGGCGGCGACCGACGCGTACGGGTTGGCACCGGTCGACCCGACCAGACGCACGGTCGAGGTCGAGGCGTTCTGCTCGTGGTCGGCGTGCAGGATGAACAGCAGGTCCAGCGCCTTGACCACGTCCGGGTTCAGGTCGTACTGGCCGTCGGCCGACTCGAAGGTCTGCTTCAGGAAGCGGCTGACGTAATCCAGCGAGGTGTCCGGCGTGTTGGCCGGCAGGCCCTTGCCGTGGCGATAGATCAGCGCCGACAGGGTCGGCACCTTGGCGATCAGGCGCACGGCGGACTGGCGGCGCTGCTCGGCGTCGGACAGGTCCAGCGCGGCGTGGTACTTCGCCGACAGCTGCGCGATGGCCGCGGCCAGGATCGCCATCGGGTGGGCGTCCTTGTCGAAGCTGGCGATCAGCGCGTTGATCGAGTCGTCGACGTTGGCTTCGGCGGCCAGCTCGTCGGTGAAGGCCTTGAGCTGTTCGGCGCTGGGACGCTCGCCGTTGATCAGCAGGTAAGCCACTTCGACGTAGCTGGACTTTTCCGACAACTGTTCGATCGGGTAGCCGCGATACAGCAGCACGCCCTTGTCACCGTCGATGTAGGTGATGGCGGACTTGCAGCTGGCGGTGGCGGTGAAGCCGGAGTCGTAGGTGAAGAGACCGGTTTCCTTGGTCAGCTTCGCGATATCGACGCAATCGTTGCCGAGCGTGGGTTTGATGACAGGCAGAACAACCGACTTTTCGCCGGCGTTGAGCGTGACCTGATCAAGATCGGACACTGTGTGCGCTCCTCGGGGAAGGCGCCCACCCAAGCGCATGGGGCGGGCACGTGAATGAAGTCCACAACCTGTGCTGTGGATCACGTCATTATCGCACAGCAACATTTGCCACGCCCTAGGACGGAAGTCGTAGACAAACACCCGCCGCGCCTTGCCCGCGCCTGTGCTGGCGGGACCGGAGCGTGCCGCGATGGACACTGTGTTCCCGCTGCCGCCGCAATTTATGAACCGCCGTTCATCCGGCAGCAGGGTTCATCGGGGCAAAAAAAAAACAACGGCCGCCTGGGCGACCGTTGTTTTCATGCAGCGGGTACGACAGCTCAGGCAGCAGACGGCGCCGCCGGCTTGCCGAAACGCTTCTGGAACTTGTCGATACGGCCGCTGGTGTCGATCACCTTGTGCTTGCCCGTGTAGAACGGGTGCGACGACGAGGAGATTTCGATCTTGACGAGCGGGTATTCCTTGCCGTCTTCCCAGGTCGCCGTTTCCTTGGTGGCCATGGTCGAGCGGGTCAGGATTTTGAAATCGGAGGTGACGTCCTGAAAGATGACGTCACGGTAGTTCGGATGGATATCGTCCTTCATGGGGCACACCGTAGAAAAAGGTAAGGAAAACGCAAGAGCGGCATTATAGCCCCGGTTGCCGCCAAGGGCAAGCCAGGGACCATCGTCCGCGGTAACAGGGCCGCCGCAGCGGCGTCAGGCGACGCCGAGCGCAGCCCGGACCTGGGCTTCAAAGCGCCCCTGGTCGTAGGCCATCAGCAGCCGGGTGTTGTCCGGCTGCCCCGTCTGGCGGTTCCAGTCGACAATGGTAGCACCCCGGGTATGCACGCCGGCCAGTTCGATGTTCAGCGGACGCGCTTCGACCCGCTGGGCCCCTTCCGGCTGCAGCGCCCAGGCCATGGCCAGGGCGTCGGCGGCGAACCAGCGGTCGCCGCGGCTGTCCTCGGACCACAGCCGGGTCTGGCGCGAGATCAGCTCGTAGAAGCGGGCCTTGTCGCTGTCGGCGGCCAGCCACTGTTCGACATCCTTGTGCAGCAGGCCGTGGGCGACGGTAGCCTCCCAATCGGCCACTTCGATCTGCGGGAAGCCGGTGAACACCACGTGCGCCGCTTCCGGGTCGAAGGCGATGTTGAATTCAGCGGCGGGGGTGATGTTGCCGTGGCAGGTCACTGCCCCGCCCATCACCAGGAAGCGCTTGACGCGCTGCGGCAGGGTCGGGTCCAGCTTCAGTGCCAGGGCCAGGTTGGTCAGCGGTCCCAGCGCGACCAGGAACAGCTCGCCGGCATACTGGTGGGACAGGCGCAGGATGGCCAGTGCCGCATGTTCGGCCTCGGCCTGGCGCGTGGCGGCAGGCAGGTTGACGTCGCCGAAGCCGTCGGCGCCATGCACGTGGGCCGCATCCACCGACGGGTGGACCAGCGGTTCGGGGGTACCGGCGAACACCGGCACGTCGTCGCGGCCGGCGACTTCACACAGCTTCAGCGCGTTGCGGACCGTATGGTCCAGGCCGACATTGCCGGCGGCAATGGTGAGGCCGACCACGTCGTGGCGTTCGTCGGCAAAGGCCATCAACAGGGCCAGGGCGTCATCGACACCCGGATCGGTGTCGATCAACAGCGGAATCTTCTTGGTCATGCGTGCCGTCTTTATCTAGCGGCAACGGAATGTCTCACCCGCAGATGACAAATACAAGGCCGGCGCCGAAGCCGGTCACGACCAACGGTCGTGATCTACCGGCGGCACAACCACGGTGGATTGGTAGGTAACGACCGTTGGTCGTTACGCTCCTGCGTATCGCACGGCCGATCCAATCCATCGCTCCACCACGCGGTCGGCCACCGCCGGGGCGTCGGCCAGCAGCCGCTCGGCCAGCGCATGCACCTCCGGCAACAGGTCCGCGTCGCGCACCAGGTCGGCCATCCGGAATCCGGCCAGGCCGGTCTGCCGCGTGCCCAGCAGTTCGCCGGGGCCGCGCAGCTCCAGGTCCTTTTCGGCAATGACGAAGCCGTCGTTGGTCTGGCGCATGGTTTCCAGCCGCTCGCGCGCCATCGCCGACAACCGCGCCTGGTACAGCAGCACGCAGCGCGACACCGCCGAGCCGCGCCCGACCCGCCCGCGCAGCTGGTGCAGCTGGGCCAGGCCAAGCCGCTCGGCGTTTTCGATCACCATCAGCGAGGCATTGGGCACGTCCACGCCGACTTCGATCACCGTGGTGGCCACCAGCAGGTCGATCTGCCCGGCCTTGAACGCGACCATGGTGGCCAGCTTTTCGCTCGCCTTCAGCCGCCCATGCACCAGCCCCACCCGCACCCCGGGCAGCAGCGCCTGCAGCGACGCGTAGGTGGCCTGCGCGGGCGTGGCGTCGAGCTCGTCGTTTTCTTCGATCAGGGTGCACACCCAGTACACCTGCCGACCCTCACGGCAGGCCAGCGCGATGCGTTCGATCAGCTCCGGGCGGCGGTCGTTGTTGAGCGCTACGGTCTGCACCGGGGTGCGCCCCGGTGGCAGTTCATCGATCGCCGACACGTCCAGGTCGGCGTACTCGGACATCGCCAGCGTGCGCGGGATCGGGGTGGCGGTCATCACCAGCTGGTGCGGCACGCTGTGCCCACCGGCGCCCTTGTCGCGCAGCGCAAGCCGCTGGTGCACGCCGAAGCGGTGTTGTTCGTCGACGATGGCCAGGGCCAGGTCATGGAACACCACCGCGTCCTGCATCAGTGCGTGGGTGCCCACCACGACCTGCGCCTGGCCCGTGGCGACCTGTTCGAGCACCTGGCTGCGCGCCTTGCCGGTGACCTTGCCGGCCAGCCATGCCACCCGCACGCCGAGCGGTTCCAGCCAGCCCCGCAGGTTGGTCAGGTGCTGTTCGGCCAGCAGTTCGGTGGGCGCGGCCAGCGCCACCTGCTTGCCCTGCTCCACCGCGAGCATGGCCGCCAGCGCGGCGACCACGGTCTTGCCCGAGCCGACGTCGCCCTGCACCAGCCGCAGCATCGGGCTGGGCCGCGCCAGGTCCTCCCGGATCTGCTTGAACACACGCTGCTGGGCGCCGGTCAATGCGAACGGCAGCTGCTTGAGCAGGGCCTTGGCCAGGCGTCCCGGCCCGGCCAACGGCGGCGCATGGTGGGCCTGCAGCGCCATGCGCTGGCGGCGCAGGCTCAGGTGGTGGGCAAGCAGCTCTTCCAGCGCCAACCGGCGTTGCGCCGGGTGGGTGCCGGCCGCCAGTGCGGCCAGGTTGGCGTCCGGCGGTGGCCGGTGCACGGTGAGCAGCGCACTGCGCAGCGAGGGCAGCGACAGCCCCTGCAGCCAGCCGCTGGGCAGCAGTTCCAACGTCGCTTCATCGGGCAGCCGGTCCAGCGCCTGGCCGATCAGCTTGCGCATGGTCGCCGGCCCCATCCCTTCCAGCGTCGGGTAGACCGGGTCCAGGCTCTGGCCCAGCGCCGGGTCTCCGTGCCGGCCCAGGACCTGGTAGCTGGGGTGGACGATCTCCAGCCCCAGCTGGCCCGGTTTCGGGGTACCAAAGCAGCGCAGGCGGGTGCCGACCGCGAACTGCGCGACCTGCTGCTGGCGGAAGTGGAAGAAGCGCAGCACCAGCGTGCCCTGCCCTTCGTCCTCGATCGCCACCTTCAGCATCGGCCGCCGGCGCATGCCGCGCTCGACCCCCACCACCTGCCCTTCCACCTGCGCCGGCACGCCGTTGCGCAGGTCCTGGATACGGGTCAGCGTGGTGCGGTCTTCGTAGCGCAGTGGCAGCTGCAGCCACAGGTCCTGCAGCGACACCAGGCCGCGTGCCGCCAGTTTGGCGGCAACAGCGGGCCCGACGCCGGCGAGCATCGCCAGGGATGCTTCGCCAGACGGCGCCAGCGCCGGGGTGACCGCCGTCTTTCGTGCCACGGGGTGGCGGTCAGTCGATGACCATGACCGCGTCGACCTCGAAGTTCGCCCCCTTGGGCAGGCCGGACACTTCGATGGTGGAGCGGGCCGGGAACGGGGCCTGGAAGTAATCCTGCATGACGGCGTTGACCTTGGCGAATTCGGCCAGGTCGGTCAGGTACAGGCCCAGGCGGACCACCTTGTCCAGCGAGCCGCCTGCGGCTTCAGCAACGGCCTTGAGGTTGTCGAACGCGCGGCGCGCCTGCGCTTGGACGTCACCGACGCCCACGATCTCGCCGGTAGCCGGGTCGAGGGGGATCTGGCCGGAGAAGTACACGGTGTTGCCGGCACGCACGGCCTGCGAGTACGGACCGATGGCGGCCGGTGCGCTTTCGGTGTTGATGATCTGGCGGGACATGGATGTCGGACCTTGTGAAATGTGAAGGGCCCCATTGTATCGGTTCCGCCCGTTGCCGCGCTTTGCGCGGCCAGCCACGCAGCGCGTGGCGCTACGTCATTGCCATGTTCCGATCATTGGCGTCGCACGGATTGGACGACTGACAAACGCCGCAGGCGGCGCATGACTTCGGCCAGGTGGTTGCGGTCGCGCACCTGGATGTTGAAGGCCAGCACCGCGGCGTTGAAGTCGCGGTCCAGGTAGTCCACCCGCTCGATGTTGGAATGGCTCTGCGCGATCGCCGCGGCCAGCTGCGCCAGCACGCCGGTGCCGTTTTCCACTTCCACCACCAGCGCGGTGTCGTAGTCGCCGGAGACGGTGGTGTCCCAGCCGATCGGCACCCAGCGCTCGGGCGACTTGCGCAGTTCGGCCAGGTTCGGGCAGTCCAGGCGGTGCACGACGATGCCCTTGCCGGCGGTGTGGTAGCCCATGATGTCGTCGCCGGGAATCGGCTGGCAGCAGTTGGCGAAGCTGACCACGCCGCGCTCGCTGCCGTTGATCAGGATCTTTTCCTGCGAATGCTTCGAATGCGCGCCGCCGCGCAGTTCGGCATAGGCCATCAGCGCCTGCGCGGCCTGGTTGGGCATCCAGTTGCCCAGCGCCACTTCCGCCAGCAGGGCCTCCAGGCGCGGATAGCGGTGTTCGGCCAGGAACGCATCCAGCCGTCCCTTGGGCAGCCGCTCCAGCGAGCTGTCCATGGCTTCCAGCGCACGGTCGAGCATGCGGTGGCCCAGCTGCACGGCATCTTCGTGTTCGAGCTGCTTGAGCTGGTGGCGGATCGCGGTACGCGCCTTGGAACTGACCACGAATTCCAGCCACTGCGGCTTGGGCGTGGCCGAACGCGCGGTGATCACTTCCACGGTCTGTCCGCTGACCAGCTTGGTGCGCAGCGGCACCAGCTTCTTGTCCACGCGCGAGGCCACCGCCATGTTGCCCACGTCGGTGTGCACCGCATAGGCGAAGTCCAACGCGGTGGAGTTCCGGGGCAGCGCGAGGATCTTGCCCTTGGGGGTGAACAGGTACACCTCGTCCGGGAACAGGTCGACCTTGACGTTGTCGAGGAACTCCAGCGAGGAACCGGCCGCGCGCTGCGAATCGATCAGTTCGACGATCCAGGCGTGGGCGCGGCTCTGCGCGCTGTTGGGGCTGTCGCCGCCGAACTTGTAGGTCCAGTGCGCGGCCACGCCGCGCTCGGCGATCAGGTCCATTTCCTCGGTGCGGATCTGCACTTCGATCGGCGAGCCGTACGGGCCGAACAGCACGGTGTGCAGCGACTGGTACCCGTTGGCCTTGGGAATGGCGATGAAATCGCGGAAGCGTCCGTCCAGCGGCTTGAAGGTGGCGTGCACCGCGCCCAGCGCGTGGTAGGCGTTGGGCACGCTGCGCACGACCAGGCGGAACCCGAACACGTCCATGACCTGGTCGAAGGATTTGTTCTCGTCGCGCATCTTGTTGTAGATGCTCCACGGGGTCTTGATCCGGCTCACCAGGCGGTGCTCCAGCCCTTCCTTGGCCAGCCGCTGCGACAACTGCACTTCCACCTGGGCCATGGCCTCGCGGCGGACCACCGGCTGGCTGCGGATGTGCTTTTCCAGGATCGCGTGGCGCCACGGGTACAACGCCTTGAAGCCCAGGTTCTGCAGTTCGCTCTTGACCAGGCTCATGCCCAGGCGCTGGGCGATCGGCGCGTAGATTTCCAGGGTTTCGCGCGCGATGCGACCGCGCGCTTCGCTGCTCTGCGCGCCCAGCGTGCGCATGTTGTGCAGGCGGTCGGCCAGCTTGATCATGATCACGCGCAGGTCGCGCGACATCGCCAGCAGCATCTTGCGGAAACTTTCGGCGGCCGCTTCCTGGCGGTCGCGGAACTTCAGCTTGTCCAGCTTGGTGACCCCGTCCACCAGCTCGGCCACCGCTTCGCCGAACTCGGCCGCCAGTTCCTCGCGGGTCAGCGGCGTGTCTTCGATGGTGTCGTGCAGGATCGCGGCGATCAGCGCTTCCACGTCCAGGCCAAGCTCGGCCAGCACCTGGGCCACCGCCACCGGATGGGTGATGTACGGTTCGCCGGACTTGCGGGTCTGCCCCGCGTGCGCGGAGGCGCCGACTTCCCAGGCACGGCGCAGCAACGGCAACTGCTCGGGCGGCAGGTAGTGCGCCGCGCGTTCAAGCTGGAGGACATAGTCGGGTACGGCCGCGCCGGGAGACGTGGCGACCTTGGCAGAGGGGCCTGGGTTCATGGCTGGAAGACTATTCCAGCACGCCGATATCGGCAAATTATTGCGCGATGGGATTGCGTGTCACGACCAACGGTCGTGACCTACCGGGTGGGGATCGCCGGTGACACCCGGGAAGTGCGTCCTGAACGCAAACAGCCCGCCAAGGGCGGGCTGTTCGTGGACAACGGCGATCGCGTGCGCGATCAGTCGTCGTTCTTGGACATGTCTTCGTCGGCAACGACTTCGGCAGCGGCCCATTCCAGTGCTTCACGCTCGGCGCGCTCGCGTTCGGCCTTCTCGACTTCGTCGATCAGCGCGTTGTCGATCTTGCGGGCGGCAATTTCGCGCAGCGCCAGCACGGTCGGCTTGTCTTCGGTTTCGCTGTTGTCCAGGGTGGCCTGGACGCCATTGGCCAGCTGACGGGCGCGCTTGGACGCCATCATGACCAGCTCGAAACGGTTATCCACGACTTCCAGACAATCTTCTACGGTGATGCGGGCCATGCGGGCTCCCGGCAGCCGGCAAGGGCTGCTCAATCGAATGAGGGAAAGGGGACGGATTGTACCGGCCAGGGCTGGACAAAATCAAGCCGACCGGCTACCCGCCCCTTGTGAATCAGTCAGTTGCCGTTGCCATCCTGGGTCAGCAGGGCCTGGATCAGGCCGGCGTGGCGGACTTTCTGCGACTCCCGGCGCAGCCGGCTGGCCGTGAAGATGGCGCACAGCTCGTCCACGGCGGTGTCGAACACCTCGTTGACGATGACGTAGTCGAAGTCGTTGAAATGCAGCATTTCCTCGCGGGCGGCGGCCAGGCGCTGGGCAATCACCGCCTCGCTGTCCTGCCCGCGCTTGCGCATGCGGTCCTGCAGTGCCTGCCGCGACGGCGGCAGGATGAACACCGTGACCGTGCCGGGGACCAGCTGGCGCACCTGCTGGGCGCCCTGCCAGTCGATCTCCAGCAGCACGTCCTGGCCGGCCGCCAGCTGCGGCTCGACCGACTGCCGGGCGGTGCCCTTCCAGTCGCCATGCACCCAGGCGTGCTCGAAGAAGTCGCCGGCGGCGATCATCCGTTCGAATTCGGGCGCACTCACAAAGTGATAGTGCTCGCCGTTCACTTCGCCCGGGCGCATCGCCCGCGAGGTGAAGGAGATCGACAGGGCGATCTGCGGGTCGCGGGCCAGGGTGGCATTGACGATGCTGCTTTTGCCGGCCCCGGACGGGGCGGCCACGATGTACAGCGTGCCGCGGGCGGGTTCCGGACTCTGGAGAGGCTGGCTGCTCATTCGATGTTCTGCACCTGTTCGCGGATCTGGTCGATCAGCACCTTCAGCTCCACCGCGGCATTGGAGGTGCGGCTGTCCACAGATTTGGAGCCCAGCGTGTTCGCTTCCCGGTTGAACTCCTGCAGCAGGAAGTCCAGGCGGCGACCGACCGGCTCGCGTTGGGTGAGCACGCGCCGGATTTCCACGATGTGGCTGCGCAGGCGGTCCAGCTCTTCGTCCACGTCCAGCTTCTGCAGCCACAGCACCAGTTCCTGCTCGGCGCGACCGGGGTCGACCGGGTGCGGCAGGTCGGCCAGGCGCGCGGCCAGCTTGCTGCGCTGGCCCTCGCGGATCAGCGGAATCAGGGTGGTGACGTCGGCGGCGATGCGTTCGATCGCGTCAACCCGTTCGCTGATCGCCGTGGCCAGCTTGTCGCCCTCGCGCTCGCGCGCGGCCACGAAGCCGTCCAGTACCTGGTCCAGCAGGGCCAGCGCCTCGGCCTGCAGCGCAGGCGCATCGGTGGCCTCGCCCAGGGTCACGCCCGGCAGCTGCAGCAGGTCGGTAAAGCTGACCTGCAGGTTGGGGAAATCGGAGGTGAGCCGGTGCGCGAGCGCCCCCAGCTGGCCCAGCAGCACTTCATTGACCTGCAGGCTGGCGCCGCTTTCCGGCGCGCGCAGGCGCATCACCAGATCCAGCTTGCCACGGCTCAGCCGCGCGGCGATGCGCTCGCGCAGCTGTGGCTCCAGCGCGCGCAGCTCCTCGGGCAGGCGCGTGCCGACTTCCAGGAAGCGGTGGTTGACCGAGCGCAGCTCGCAACCCAGCGTGCCCCAGGGGGTCGCCCGCTCGCCGCCGGCATAGGCGGTCATGCTTCGAATCATTCGGGATTTCCGATGCTCTCAAAGGGGGAATGGTACCCTAGCGGCCTTCTCCAGGCCTCCTCGCCTGCCGGTCCCCGGCCGGGCGCGGAACCGTATCCCCCGTCTTACCGGAAGCCCATCCATGTCCGATCCCCGTCCCAGCGGCCGCCAGGCCGACCAGCTGCGCGAAGTGCGCATCGAACGCGCCTTCACCCGCCACGCCGAAGGTTCGGTCCTGGTCAGCTTCGGTGAAACCCGCGTGCTGTGCACCGCCAGCGTGGAAAACCGCGTGCCGGGTTTCCTGCGCGGCAAGGGCGAAGGCTGGGTCACCGCCGAGTACGGCATGCTGCCGCGCTCCACCCACACCCGCAATGACCGTGAAGCGGCGCGCGGCAAACAGGGCGGCCGCACCCTGGAAATCCAGCGCCTGATCGGCCGCACCCTGCGCGCCTGCATCGACCGCGGTGCCCTCGGCGAGCGCACCATCACCCTGGACTGCGACGTGCTGCAGGCCGACGGCGGCACCCGGACCGCCGCCATCACCGGCGCCTACGTGGCGCTGGTGGACGCGGTGAACTTCCTGATCAAGCGGGGCGACATCAAGCGCAACCCGATCTTCGGCGCGGTGGCCGCGGTGTCGGTCGGCATCTACCGCGGCACCCCGGTGCTGGACCTGGACTACGCCGAAGACAGCGACTGCGACACCGACATGAACGTGGTGATGAACGACGGCGGCGGCTTCATCGAGCTGCAGGGCACCGCTGAAGGCCACGCGTTCCGCCGCGACGAGCTGGACGCGCTGCTGGCTTTGGCCGAAAAGGGCATCACCGACCTGTTCGCGGCCCAGCAGGCCGCACTGGCGCAGCCGTGAGCCGGCGCCTCGCCCTGGTCACCCTGGTGGTGGCCGATTACGACGAGGCGATCGCCTGGTACACGGGCAAGCTGGGCTTCGCCCTGATCGAGGACATCGACCAGGGCAGCAAGCGCTGGGTGGTGGTGGGTCCGACCGACGGCACGGCTGCCGGGCTGCTGCTGGCGCGCGCCAGCACGGACGAACAGCGCAGCCGGATCGGCAACCAGACCGGTGGCCGGGTCGGTTTCTTCCTCAACACCGACGACTTCCATCGCGACCACGCGGCAATGACCGCGCGCGGCGTGGAGTTCCTGGACGCCCCGCGCGAGGAAGCCTATGCGACGGTCGCGGTGTTCCGCGACCTGTACGGCAACACCTGGGACCTGCTGGAGCCGAAATGAAGACACTGGTACTGGCCAGCGGCAACGCCGGCAAACTGAAGGAGCTGCAGGCCATGCTGGCCGGGCTGCCGCTGGAGATCGTGGCGCAGGGCGCGCTGGGCGTCAGCGACGTGCCCGAAACCGGCCTTACCTTCGTCGAGAACGCCCTGATCAAGGCGCGCCACGCCTGCGCCAGCACCGGCCTGCCGGCCCTGGCCGACGATTCGGGCCTGATCGTCGACGCGCTGCAGGGCGCGCCCGGCCTGTACAGCGCGCGCTACGCCGGTACCTCGACCGATGACGCGGCCAACAATGCCAAGCTGCTGGAGGCGATGCGCGATGTCCCCGCCGGCAGCCGTACCGCCCGCTTCTATGCCGTGATCGTGCTGCTGCGCCACGCCGACGACCCCCAGCCGCTGATCTGCGAAGGCAGCTGGGAGGGCGAGATCCTCGACGAACTGCGTGGCAGCCACGGCTTCGGCTACAACCCGCTGTTCCTGGACACCGTGCTGGGCCAGACCGCGGCGGAAATGGCGCCGGACGTGAAGAACGCGATGAGCCACCGCGGCAAAGCACTGCAGGTGTTGAAGCAGAAGCTGGCGGCGTTGGGCTGACTGGAATGTCGATGATTTCCCGAGGGCCGGCCAACGGCCGGCGCTGCCGATGAGCCCCCAGACCGACCACCATTGCCACCCGGACGGAAGCTGCGACCACGACCACAGCGTGTCGCTGGTGCCGCCGCCGTTGTCGCTGTACGTGCACCTGCCCTGGTGCGTGCGCAAGTGCCCGTACTGCGACTTCAATTCGCACCAGGCCAAGGGCGACCTGCCGTTCGAGGCCTACGTCGACGCGCTGGTCCGTGACCTCGACCAGGACCTGCCGCTGGTCTGGGGCCGGGTGGTCAACAGTGTGTTCTTTGGCGGCGGCACCCCCAGCCTGTTCCCGCCCGAGGCGATCGACCGCCTGCTGCAGGCCGCGTCGGCGCGGCTGCGCTTCGCCCCGAACCTGGAGGTGACCCTGGAAACCAACCCGGGCACCGCCGAACACGGCCGCTTCGACCGCTACCGCGCCGCGGGGGTGAACCGGATCAGCTTCGGCATCCAGACCTTCAACGATGCGGCCCTGCAGCGGCTGGGACGGATCCATGACAGTGGCGAAGCCGAACGCGCGGTGAAGCTGGCCCAGGACGCCGGCTATGACAACTTCAACATCGATCTGATGTACGCGCTGCCGGAGCAGACCCTGGCCCAGGCCGAACACGACCTGGAACGTGCCTTTGCCCTGCAGCCCACCCATCTGTCGCATTACCAGCTCACCCTGGAGCCGAACACGGTGTTCTTCGCGCGACCGCCGCAGGGCATTCCCGACGATGATGCGGCCTGGGACATGCAGGAACACTGCCAGCGCCTGCTGGCCGAGGCGGGCTACGCGCAGTATGAAGTCAGCGCGTATGCGCGGCCGGGCCGGCAGAGCCAGCACAACCTGAACTACTGGCGTTTCGGCGACTATCTCGGGATCGGCGCCGGTGCCCACGGCAAGATCAGCAGCGGCGCCGGCCAGCAGGTGCTGCGGCGCTGGAAGCACAAGCACCCGCAGACCTTCATGGACACCGCAGGCAGCGCCGCCTCGATCGGCGGCGACGAGGTGATCGACGCCGCGCGCCTGCCGTTCGAATACATGCTCAACCTGTTGCGCCTGCACGAAGGATTTTCGCTGAAGGACTTCGAGTCGCGCACCGGGCTGGAGCGGGCCCGGATCGCCGCGCCGGTGCAGGTCGCGGTGGCGAAGGGATGGATGACGGTGGACGGCGACCGGGTGCGGCCGACCGAGCTGGGCCGGCGCTTCACCAATGATGTGGTGGAGCTGTTCCTGTAGGGTGCGGTGCCGACCAACGGTGGGCACTACCGTAGATGGGGTGGAAACGGTAGATTCTCTGCTCTCAGGGGAGCCGGAACCTACAACGGATGTCTGCGTCCGCACCTACATCGACACCCGACCTGACCCGGTTCGCCGGCGTCACCGCGCCACCGCGCGTGCGGCGCCTGCTGGCCGCGCTGCACGCGCTGGCCGTGCAGACGCTCAGCACCCCGCTCAAGCTGACCATCGTGGAGCTCGAACGCGAGCTGTTCCGGGACGCCGAGCGCGCGCGCAACAGCCAGATCCAGGCCGATATCTATGCGCAGACCCGGCGCCTGCACGAGGTCAACGCACAGTTCGCCCCGCGCTTCCTGGAGGCGTTGGGCACGGCGCTGGCCAACCTGCGCGAGCCGCGTGTCCGCCACCTGCCGGCCCCCAGTGCGCAACTGTCGGCCACGACCCTGACCCTGGTGACCGACACCGACATCGACCGCGACATCGTGCTGGCCGATATCGTCCGCCGCGAGTCGCAACGTTCGGCCAGCGCACTGCAGCTGCTCGGGCAGCGCTTCGGCGTGCTCGCCGCGGGCCCCGCCTTCGACGCGGAAGACCTGCCCTTCGGGCCGCACGTGTTGTGCCGGATCACCCGCGACCTGGGTGACGCATTCGCGCTCGGCCTGGAAACCCAGCTGGCGTTGTACCGGGTGTTCGACCGCCAGCTGGTCGAACGCCTGGGCGAGCTGCTGGAACGTGCCAACATCCTGCTGACCCACGAAGGCATCCTGCCCGGCCTGGTCTACACGCCCTATCTGGCCCGCTCAGCCACCACCCGTCGCATCGTCACCGGTCCCGAGCGCGGCCCCGGCCGTGAACCGGGCGGCACCGGCAACCGCCCGCTGACCGGCTGGAGCGGCTCGGCCAGCACCGGCAGCTGGGCCGCGATGACCAGCGCGGCGATCGGCCCGATGAGCGCGCCCGGTGCCGCAGCGGCGACCCCGCCGCCCCTGCCGGCCGACGCCGCAGGTGCCGGCCCCGCCGACCTCAACGCGCCGGCGGTGTCGGCACTGCACCAGCTGCTGGATGCGGCCAGGCACACCCATGTCGGCCGCGGCGCTGCCGGCGTCGCCAACGGCGCCACGGGCGGCGCGGGTGCGGCCGGGACGCTCCCGCCGGAGGGATCCAGCGCCCTGCCCACCGACACCGCGTCGACCGGCATCGATGCAGGCGCCGATCAGCAACCACCGCCGGTGGCGGTGGACAGTGGCACCGTGCACGCCACCCTGGCCAAGCTGCAGGTGCAGACCTCCGGCATGCGCCGCAGCATGGCCGACCTGCACAACGCGCTGCTGGCGCAGATGCGGGCAGACCACGGGCCGCAGGCCAGCCTGACCGTCAAGGACACCGACACCTTCGATCTGCTGGACATGCTGTACGGGCAGATCCACCGCGAGGTCCGCCCCGACGCCGTTGCCGTGGACCTGCTGACCCGGCTGCAGGTGCCGGTGGCACGGGCGGCATTGTCCGACCCGGCGTTCTTCGTCCGTGACCAGCACCCGGCGCGGGAGCTGCTCAACGCGGTGGCCGAAGCCGGCGCCAACTGGCTGGGCGAAGAGGATGTCGACCCGCAGCTGGTGCAGAAGCTCGACCGCGCCGTGGAGAAGGTGGTCGCCGACTACGAAGGCGACGCGGCGGTCTTCGACGCCGCCAACGAAGAGATCCAGCAGCACTTCCGTGCGCTGGCGCACAAGGCCGAACTGGCCGAGCGCCGCCACGTGGAAGCCGCACGCGGCAAGGAGCGCCTGGAATCGGCCAAGCAGCAGGCGGGCGCCAGCATCGAACAGCTGTGCGAGCAGACGGCGCCGCCACGCTTCGTGCAGTCGCTGCTGAAGCAGGCCTGGTCGGACGTGCTCACCCTCACCCTGCTGCGCAATGGAGAGGGGTCCGAACAGTGGCACGCACGCGAGCAGGAAACCGCGCGGATCGCCGAGGTGACCTGCCAGCCGCCAGGCAGTGCGGAAAGCGATGCCCAGCTGGGCCAGCAGGTCGAGGCCGCGCTGCTGCAGGTCGGCTATCACCAGGACGAGGCGTCGGCGATCGCGCGGCGGCTGTCCACGCCGGGTGGCGAAGACGAGGCCAGCTCGCGTACCGAACTGACCGCACGCATCCGTGCGCGGTCGCGGCTGGGCGAACATGCCGAGGGCGGCGACGCCCGGCGCGAGGCGCCGCTGGCGCGCAGCCCAGCGGAGGAGGACTACTACCGCCAGCTGCGCACGCTGCCGTTCGGGACCTGGTTCGAGTTCATCACCAACCAGCAGGGCGACCTGCGCCGCCAGCGGCTGTCCTGGTACAGCCTGATCACCGACAACGCGCTGTTCGTCAATCCGCGCGGGCAGAAGGTGGCCGAGCACTCGCTGGACCATCTGGCCCGGCTGATGGCGCATGGCCAGGCGCGACTGGTCAGCGAAGGCAAGAGCCGCCTGATCGACCGGGCGTGGCAGGCGACCCTGCGCACCCTGCGTTCGCTGGCCGGCACACCGGCCCCTGCGGAGTCCGAGGAATGAATGACGACACCCGGCGCGCACCGCGCCGCAACGTGGACGACCAGGTCCCGGTGACCGATACCCTGGCCGAGGCCGTGATCGGCCGGCTGGGCAACGTGTCCGAAACCGGCATGCTGATGCTGTGTTCGGTGCCGATGAACGAAGACGCGCTGTACCAGCTGCGTTTCGCCATACCCGGTGCGAACGGCCAGCCGCTGCCGCTCGACGTCGGCGTGCACCTGCTGTGGAACGAGCCCAGCCATGTCACCGGCCAGAGCTGGGCAGGCTTCCGCTTCCTGACCCTCAGCCGCGAACACCGCGAGCAGCTGCGGGCGTGGGTCGCCGAGGAATCTTCGGCGCGCTGAGTGCCGGTTCCGGCACAGCGCGCAACGGCCGATTCCGGCAGAATCAAGGGCTGCATTCCGCACTGCCTGATGAGCCCCGCGATGAACCAGCCCGACCTTGGCGCCCTGTATTCCCAGCATGTCCGCGTGCTCTGCCAACGTGCCGACCAGGCACTGGCGCGCGGCGGTTTCGACCACCTGGTGATTCCCAGCGGCACCCTGCACTACCAGGCGTTCGACGACCGCGACTACCCGTATGCGGTGAATCCGAACTTCAAGGCCTGGCTGCCGCTGACCAAAGTGCCCAACAGCTGGGTGGTGTATACGCCGGGCCAGCGCCCGAAGGTGATCTTCCACCAGCCGTTCGACTATTGGCACGTGGTACCGGATGCACCCAACGGCTGGTGGGTGGAGCACTTCGACATCGAGATCATCCGCACTGCCGATGACGCCAGGGCGCTGCTGCCGCGCGATCCGTCGCGCTGCGCGATCCTGGGCGAGGCGCAGAGCGCGCTGGGCGCGTTCGTGCCCAACAATCCCGAACCGGTCCTGCACTATCTGGACTGGCACCGCGCGTACAAGACCCCTTACGAAATCGCACTGATGCGCCAGGCCCAGCGCCTGGGCGTGCGCGGCCATCGTGCTGCCGAAGCCGCCTTCCGCGCCGGCGCCAGCGAATTCGAGATCCACATGGCGTACTGCAGCGCCGTCGGCCAGGACGCCAATGAACTGCCCTATGGCAACATCATCGGGCTCAACGAACACGCCGCCGTGCTGCACTACACCGACCTGGGCCGCCGTGCGCCGCAGCCGCTGCGCAGCTTCCTGATCGACGCCGGCGCCAGCGCGTTCGGCTATGCCAGCGACATCACCCGCACCTACGCGGCCGCCGGCCACGACGAATTCCAGGCGATGATCGATGCGGTCGACGCGGCCCAGCAGAAAATGGGTGCCGGCGTGCGTTCGGGCGTGGATTACAAGCAGCTGCACATCGATGCGCACCTGTCGCTGATGGGCATCCTGAAGGACGTCGGGGTGCTGAAGGTCTCGCCGGACGCGGCGCTGGCCACCGGCGTCAGCGCGGCCTTCTTCCCGCACGGCCTGGGCCACCTGATCGGCCTGCAGGTCCACGATGTGGCTGGCTTCGCCGCCAGCGACCGCGGCGGTCGCGTCGAGCGCCCGGAAGGCCACCCGTACCTGCGCCTGACCCGCACGCTGGAACCCGGCATGGTGGTCACCATCGAACCGGGCCTGTACTTCATCGACATGCTGCTGGACGAAGTGAAGCAGCGCGGCCACGGCGACAGCATCGACTGGAGCCGCGTGGACTTCTTCCGTCCTTACGGTGGCATCCGCATTGAAGACGAAGTGCTGTGCACCGAAGGCGATGCGGACAACCTGACCCGGCCGGAATTCGCCAAGGCGTAACGTTGATCGACGCTTGCCCATGCAGCCGGGCTGTTGCCCGGCTGCTTCATGCATTTTGGCGAACAGCCGGTGCGTATCGCGTGGCCTGAGCTGGGCCGGCGGGCAGCCCCTGTAGGGACTGTCAAAAACATGGATGTTTTTGCCAAGCCCCCAAGGATGGGTTTACGGCGTGTCCCGTAAGGGGCTGCCCGTCGGCCTCCCCAGCCCGGGAAAACTGAAACGCCGCTCTTCGCCTTAAACTCAACTCAACTCAGCGAACAGCGTTCATTTCCTGCTCGATCTCATCAGCACTTCGCGCCAACCCAGCCGTCAGCACGTGATGCCCGCTGTCGGTGATCACCACGTCATCCTCGGTCCGAATGCCAATGCCGCGCCAGCGTGCTTCCACGCTGCGGTCGTCGGCGCTGATGTACAGGCCCGGTTCGATGGTGAACACCATGCCCGGCTCCAGCAGGCGTGAATCGCCCGCCAGGCGGTAGTCGCCCACGTCGTGCACGTCCAGGCCCAGCCAATGGCCGGTCTTGTGCCGGTAGAAACGCTGGTAGTGGCCGTCGGCGATGTTCTCTTCCAGCGTGCCCGCAAGCAGGCCCAGCCGCAGCAAGCCCTCGGTGAGCGTCTGCACCGCCGCCAGGTGGCCGGCCTCGTACGGCACGCCCGGCCTGGCCTGGGCC
Source organism: Stenotrophomonas sp. NPDC077420 (assembly GCF_044543385.1). Taxonomy (NCBI): domain Bacteria; kingdom Pseudomonadati; phylum Pseudomonadota; class Gammaproteobacteria; order Lysobacterales; family Lysobacteraceae; genus Stenotrophomonas; species Stenotrophomonas sp. NPDC077420. Next base: position 9,374 of record NZ_JBITVZ010000015.1, on the reverse strand, counting down.
AGCGCCGCCGCCTGCGCCGCACCGACCAGGTCGTGCAGCGCGCGCTGCTCGGCCGTGAAGCGACCGTTGACCGGGAACGTACGGGTGATGTCGCTGGCGTAGCCGCGGTACTCGGCACCCGCGTCTATCAGCACCAGCTCGCCATCGCGACTGCGCGCGTTGTTGGCGCGGTAGTGCAGGATGCAGCCGTTGGCACCGGTGCCGACGATGCTGCCATACGCCGCCCAGGCATCATGGGCACGGAAGACCCGTTCCACGTCGGCCTGCAGTTCATACTCGTGGATGCCCGGTCGCGCCACCTGCATGGCGGCGCGATGCGCCCGCACGGTGATGTCCGCCGCACGCTGCATCAGCGCGATCTCCGCGCTGGATTTGAACAGCCGCTGCTCGTGCAGCAGGTGGCCCAGCTCCAGGAACTCGTGCGGCGGCTGCGCACCGTGGCGCACCTGCGAACGCACCCGGTTGACCCAGCCGATCAGCTTCAGGTCGAAATCGGCATCGCGGCCGAAGTGGTAATACACCCGCGAGCGCCCTTCCAGCAGGCCCGGCAGGATGTCGTCCAGATCGTCGATCGGGTACGCATCGTCCATGCCGTAGTCGGCCACCGCGCCTTCCTGGCCCGCACGCGCCCCGTCCCAGGCCTCACGCTCGGCATCGCGCTCGCGGCAGAACAGGATCACTTCACCGTGGCGGCGCCCGGGAATCAGCACCAGCACCGCGTCCGGCTCCGGGAACCCACTCAGGTACCAGAAATCCGAATCCTGGCGGAACGGATAATGCGTATCCAGGCTGCGGACGCGTTCGGAGGCGGCCGGCAACACCAGGATGGCGTCATCGCCGGCCATCTCCATCAACTGCTGGCGGCGCGCGGCGTACTCGGCCGCGTCGATGCCGGTCAACGCATGGATATCCATCTCAGTTCAGGCGCTGCCGGTGGCGCGCGGCCATCACGCAGTCGCCGTGCAGGATCAGCACCGCCACGCGGATGAACTCCTCGATCTCCGCGAGCGCATCTTCGTCGTCATCATTGCCGCTTTCGAAATCCTCGCTCGAGGCCTGGGCCAGCTTGGCCAGGTCGTTGAGCGCCTCCTCTCCTTCTTCGGACAGGGTCGGACGGCTGCCGCCCGCGCCCAGCCCGAAGCCGCCCAGGAACGCGCGCGCCCAGGTGAACAGGGCGTCAGCCTGCGCGGCGGTGTCATCGCTGTCGCCGAGCAGCAGCTCGAAGGCGAACTCGCGGTCTTCCAGCTGCGTCACGGTGGCATCCAGCAGCTGGTCCAGTGCGTCGCCCTGCACCGGCGTGGGCGCATTGTCGTCGGCCAGCACCCTTGCCGGCCATTCGCGCACCGCCGCGCCGCCGGCCGACAGCCAGCCGCACAGGCCGCCGTGGAGCTCGGCCGCACCGGCCCCCAGGCCCGCCGCCTGGCTGGCCTGGTTTACGTCATGGACACTTGGAAGTTCGGTCATTTCAGGGCTCTTTCAGGTGGGCCGCCGACGCTGTCGGCGACCCCGGGTTGGCAGCGTCACAGTGTATCAATCCACCGGTGTTCATTATTCGCTTGACCGGCTCCAGTCCCCTTGCCTATCGTGCCGGACATGGAACCCGCCGACGCCATCGCCCAATTGCAGGCCTTCGCCGCCCGGGTGGAGGCGTTGCTGGAGCGCAACCAGCGCCTGGCCGAGGAAAACCGCAGCCTGCGTCACCAGCAGGAATCCCTGGTCAACGAGCGCTCGCAGCTGCTGGCCAAGAACGAGCAGGCCCGTTCCCGCGTGGAAGCCATGATCACCCGGCTCAAATCCCTGGAGCAGCACACATGAGCCAGACCGAACCGGTCAGTGTCCGCATCCTGGATCGCGAATACACCGTAGGGGTGGGCGCTGACGAACGCGAAAGCCTCACCGCCGCCGCACGCCTGCTCGATGCCAAGATGCGCGAGATCCGTGGCAGCAACCGCATGGCCGCGGTGGACCGCATCGCCGTGCTGGCCGCGCTCAACCTGGCCCACGAACTGCAGCAGCTGCGCGACGACCACGCCCGCCAGGCGGTCGCGCTGCAGCAGACCCTGGCCGATCTGAACAGGCGGATGGACCGCGCCATCGACGGCGCGTGAGCGGCGGGTGCACGCCCGGTTTCATCGTTCTGAATTGGCCTGTAATCGAACCGACGAACGGGGTATCCGATCCGGTCGGGTTGGCTATAATGGCAGCGCGTTCTCTGCTGTGAACGACGGCGTGTGCAAACATTCGCCTTGTCCCTTAATTACGACCACGGGTGCGCGACGTCGCCGGGAGTGCAGGTCCGCCTTGTAGCGGGAAGCCCAATGGAGGCCCAGCGTACCCACTTGAACCCCGGGTTCAAGGTCGTTTCGCACGCATCGTCACCGCGGAGAATGCAGTATTCCGGCAAGAGCGACGTTCCTACGGGACGTCGCTCTTGTTTTATCCGGCCCCAACGGACCCAGGCATGACCGACCCGCGCTCCGCGCTGCGCCAGCAGCTGCGCCAACGCCGCCGAGACATTCCCCCCGCGCAGCGCCTGGCCGCCGCCGAACAGCTCGCCGATGCCCTGCTTGCGTTGCCCTTCGCGCCCACCCACGGCCCTGTTGCCGGCTACTGGGCGCTGGATGGCGAGATCGCCCTGCATCGCTGGCAGATGCGCCTGCCCGACACCGCCCCTTATTGCCTGCCCGTGCTGGCCGGCGACACGCTGCGCTTCGCTCCCTGGCGTCCCGGCCAGGCGTTGACCAGCAACCGCTTCGGCATCCCCGAGCCCGACGTGGCCATGGACGACACCCTCGCACCGGAACAGATGGCGCTGGTGGTGGCCCCGCTGGTGGGGTTCGACGCGCAGTGCCGACGGCTGGGCATGGGGGGCGGCTGGTATGATCGCAGTTTCGCATTCCGCAACCAGCGCCCGGCCCCGCCGTGGCTGGTTGGCGTCGGTTTTTCGGTGCAGCAGGTCGATGACCTGCCCGTGCAGCCGTGGGACGTCGGCGTGGATGCGATCTGCACCGAATGCGCCACGATCAACGCCGTACCGGCCCACGGTCGGCACCTACCCGAATAGATACCGCATGACCGCACGCAAGCGCTACTGGCTGATGAAGTCCGAACCGGACGCCTTTTCCATCGATGACCTCCAGCGCGTGGGCCAGGAACCCTGGAACGGCGTGCGCAACTACCAGGCGCGCAACTTCATGCGCGATGGCATGAAGGTCGGCGACGGCATCCTGTTCTACCACTCCAATACCAAGGTGCCGGGCATCGTGGGGATCGCCACGGTCGCCACCGAGGCGTACCCCGACGACACCCAGTTCGATCCGAAATCGGATTACTACGATCCCAAGGCCACCCGCGAGACGCCACGCTGGCTGCTGGTGGACGTGGCCTTCGAGCGCAAGCTGCGCGACACCATTTCGCTGGACGAGATCAAGCTGCACGCCGATGCGCTGGGCGAAGGGTTCCCCCTGATTGCGCGCGGCAACCGGCTCTCGATCCTGCCGGTGACCGCCGCGCAGTGGAAGCTGCTGCTGTCGCTCGAAAAGCATTGACCCTTTCCTTCACGAGTTCCCGCCATGTCCGAAGCCAAACGCCTTGCCGCAGAAAAAGCCCTGGAATACGTCGAAGACGGCATGATCGTCGGGGTCGGCACCGGCTCCACCGTTGCCTACTTCATCGACGGCCTGGCCCGCATCCAGCACCGCATCAAGGGCACCGTGTCCAGTTCCGAGCAGAGCACCGCGCGGCTGAAGCAGCACGGCATCGACGTCCTCGAACTCAACCACACCGGCGGCCTGTCGCTGTACGTCGACGGTGCCGACGAGTGCGACGGCAACAAGTGCCTGATCAAGGGCGGCGGCGCGGCGCTGACCCGCGAGAAGATCATCGCCGAGGCCAGCGAGCGCTTCGTGTGCATCATCGACCCGAGCAAGCAGGTGCCGGTGCTGGGCCGCTTCCCGCTGCCGGTGGAAGTCATCCCGATGGCGCGCAGCCTGATCGCCCGCCGCATCATGGACATGACCGGCGGCCAGCCGGCCTGGCGCGAAGGCGTCGTCACCGACAACGGCAACCAGATCCTGGACATCCACCACCTCCAGATCACCGACCCGGTGGCGCTGGAGCGCGAACTCAACCAGCTGCCCGGCGTGGTGGCGGTGGGCCTGTTCGCGCGCCGCCCGGCCGACGTGGTCATTGTTGGCGGTGAGCCGCCGATGGTGTTCTGATACCCCCGCCGGCACGCCCGTGCCGGCTTTCCTGCGAGGCCTGCCCATGCGCTTGATGCGTCTTCTGATGCCGCTGCTGTTGCTGCTCACCCTGTCCGGCTGCGCCAGCACCGGCGCCAGCCACTGGGTGGAACTGGGTGGCGCGCGTTACCAGGTCGAACTGGCCACCACCGACGAAGCCCGTTCCCGCGGCTTGATGTTCCGCGACCAGATGCCGGTCGACCACGGCATGCTGTTCCTGCATGAGCGCGAGGAGCTGCAGGCGTACTGGATGAAGAACACCCGGATCGCACTGGACATCCTGTACTTCGACGAGCAGCGCCGGCTGGTCAGCCAGCAGCGCGACGTGCCCCCGTGCTCGGCCGGCGACCGTTGCCCGCCCTACCCCAGCAGCGGCCCGGCCCGCTACGTGCTGGAGCTCAACGCCGGCCAGGCCGAGAAACTGGGCCTGCAGGACGGTGCCCTGCTGACCTTCGGCCCCGGCATCGCCGACCAGCCCTGACCCGGTGCCGGTGCGGCGTTGTTTTCACGCCGCACCGCTTGAATCGGGCCGCGTTTGTCGCCAGTCTGTGTCCATGCAGGGGCAGATGACATTGCCGGCGTGGGACTCCCTGGCCGAACTGGACGACGACGCGCTGCCGCTGTTGCCCACGGCCCTGCTGATCGCACGCGACGAATACCCCGACCTGGACCCGCAGGTCTACGACGCACTGGTGCAGAGCCATGCCGACCACCTGCGCGGCGAGGTGGACACCATCGCGCATTGGCCGCTCAAGATCGCCGCGGTCAATCGGCACCTGTTCGACGAGCTCGGCTATGGCGGCGACCACGGCGAGTACTACGACCCCCGCAACAGCTACCTCAACCAGGTCTTCGAACGCCGCCTGGGCAACCCGATTTCGCTGGCCATGGTGCAGATGGAAGTCGCGCGGCGCCTGGGCATCCCGCTGGATGGGGTGTCCTTCCCGGGCCATTTCCTGGTCCGGTTGCCGGTGGACGACGGCATGCTGGTGATGGACCCGTTCAATGGCGGTCGCCCGTTGGACGTGGACGAACTGCGCGAGCGTGCCCGCTCGCATCTGGGGGGCGAGGTGCCTGACGACCAGGTGCTGGCGCAGATCCTGGACGCCGCCCCCGCGCGCGCCATCCTGATGCGCATGCTGCGCAACCTGCACGGGGTCTACGTGGAGCGCAGCGAATGGGACCGCGCGGCGCGCAGCGCCGATCGCCTGCTGAAGCTGGCCCCCGAACAGGACGACGCCCTGCGCGACCGCGGGCTGGCCTACCTGCAGCTGGACTACCAGGCGGGCGCGCGCCAGGACCTGGCGCTGTACCTGCAACGCAACGGCCAGGCCAACGACGCCCAGTGGGTGCGCGAGAAGCTGGTGGAGATGGGTGGCCGGGTACCGCGGCTGCATTGAACATGGGACGCCCTCCGGTAGAGCCGACTGTCAGTCGGCTGCTCCTGGCGGGGTCGCAAAACGTAGCAGCGCTGCGCGCTGCAGCCGACTGACAGTCGGCTCTACCCGCTGACTGTCAGTTGGCTCTACCCGCTGACTGGCAGCCGGCCCCATCCGTTGACGCTACCGGTCAATCGACCTCGACCATCTCGAAATCGTCCTTGGTCACGCCGCAGTCCGGGCAGGTCCAGGTATCGGGCACGTCTTCCCACGCAGTGCCCGGGGCGATGCCCTCTTCGGGCAGGCCGTCGACCTCCCGGTAGATGAAGCCGCAGACAACGCACATCCAGGTGCGGAAGGTGGTGGCAGTGGCGTCGGTCATCGGATAATCAGGCGTTGGGCAGTACGGTCATAGGCCATTGTCCCACTCCCGCCGCCCTACCGGTAGCCATCGATGACCGCTCCTGCTTCCCCGGCCGCGCCCCCGCGCGGCGTGTACCTGATCACGCCCGACGAGCCCGACACCGGCCGCCTGCTGGCCCGCGTGGCGCCGCTGCTGGCCGCCGGCCCGACCTGGCTGCAGTACCGCAACAAGACCGCCAGCGATACCCTGCGCCACGAGCAGGCCACCGCCCTGCTGGACCTGTGCACGGCCCATGGCGTGCCCCTGATCATCAACGACGACCCGCACCTGGCGCGCGCGGTCGGCGCGGCCGGCGTGCACCTGGGCGGCACCGACGGCGACATCGGTGCCGCGCGGGCACTGCTCGGCGCCGACGCCATCATCGGCGCCTCCTGCTACGACCAGCTGGCCAACGCCGAACAGGCGGTGGCCGCCGGCGCCAGCTATGTGGCCTTCGGCGCCTTCTTCCCGACCACCACCAAAGTCACCAGCAGCCGCGCCTGTCCTGACCTGCTGCGGCAAAGCGCCGCACTCGGGGTGCCGCGGGTGGCGATCGGCGGGCTGACGCCGGACAATGTGGGCCCGATCATCGGCGCCGGCGCCGATCTGGTGGCCGTGGTCAGCAGCGTCTTCGCCGCGAACGACCCGGTGGCCACCCTGCACGCTTACCTTGCTTGTTTCCAGGACCCTTCCGCATGAAGCACGACCAGTCCCACGCCCTGTTCACCCGCGCCCAGGCGCTGCTGCCGGGCGGCGTCAATTCGCCGGTGCGCGCGTTCAAGTCGGTGGGCGGCGAGCCGTTCTTCGTCGAGCGCGCCGATGGCCCGTACCTGTACGACGTCGACGGCAACCGCTATATCGATTACGTGGGCTCGTGGGGCCCGATGATCGTCGGCCACAATCACCCCACGGTGCGCCAGGCGGTCAAGCACGCGATCCACAACGGCCTCTCGTTCGGCGCGCCGTGCGCGGCCGAAGTGACCATGGCTGAAACGCTGACCCGGCTGGTGCCCTCGTGCGAGATGGTGCGCATGGTCAATTCGGGTACCGAAGCCACGCTGTCGGCGATCCGGCTGGCGCGCGGCGCCACCGGCCGCAACCGCATCGTGAAGTTCGAAGGCTGCTACCACGGCCACGGCGACTCGTTCCTGGTCAAGGCCGGCAGCGGCATGTTGACCCTGGGCGTGCCGACCTCGCCGGGCGTTCCGGCCGGCCTGAGCGAACTCACCCTGACCCTGCCCTACAACGATTTCGAGGCGGCCACGGCGCTGTTCGCCGAGCAGGGCGCGGACATCGCCGGCCTGATCATCGAGCCGGTCGTAGGCAACGCCAACTGCATTCCCCCGCGCGACGGCTACCTGCAGCACCTGCGCGCGCTGTGCACGCAGCATGGCGCGGTGCTGATCTTCGATGAAGTGATGACCGGCTTCCGCGTGGCCCTGGGCGGCGCGCAGGCGCACTACGGGATCACCCCGGACCTGACCACCTTCGGCAAGATCATCGGCGGCGGCATGCCGGTGGGTGCCTACGGTGGCCGCCGCGAACTGATGTCGCAGATCGCCCCGGCTGGCCCGATCTACCAGGCCGGCACGCTGAGCGGCAACCCGGTGGCGATGGCCGCCGGCCTGGCGATGCTGGACCTGGTGCAGGAACCTGGCTTCCATGACCGCCTTTCCGCGGCCAGCGCGCGCCTGTGCGCAGGGCTGGAAGCCGCGGCGGCCGATGCGGGTGTAGCGGTCACCACCAACCAGGTGGGCGCGATGTTCGGGCTGTTCTTCACCGACCAGAAGGTGGAAACCTATGCCCAGGCCACGGCCTGCGATACCGCCGCGTTCAACCGCTTCTTCCACGCGATGCTCGAGCGCGGCGTGTTCCTGGCCCCGTCGGCGTATGAGGCAGGCTTCCTGTCCAGCGCGCACGATGACAGCATCATCGACGCAACGATTGACGCCGCGCGCGAGGCGTTCAAGGTCGCCAAGGGCTGAGCAGCCCGGAGGTTTGTGTTCGGCATCAGCCGAACACAAACCTGCCTTTCATCATCGCGAAGTGCCCGGGGAACGAGCAGAAGAACGTGTAGTCGCCGCCCTTGCGCAATGCTGCGGTAGAGAACGTCACGCTGGCGCTCTGCCCGCCGCCGATCACCGCCGTATGTGCCAGCACACGTGGATCTTTCTTCGGCAGGTAGCTGTCGGCCAGCGTCATCCGCATGCCGGCCATCGCCACCGGCTGGTAGTCCGCCGTCTTCGTCAGCACCCAATTGTGGCCCATCGCCGTGGCGGCCAGCCGGCCGGTGTGGCGCAACGTCAGCTTCACCTGGCTGCAGTCGGCGGCGACCTTGATCTCCTTGCTGCTGAAGCGCATCTGGTCGGTGCTGTCGATGCTGACCGCACACACGCGCGCCTGCGCGGCGGGCGCCAGCGCCAACCCGGCCAGGATCATGGGGACAAACAGTTTCACGGCGTTCTCCATCCTTCAATCACTGCAATTCTAGGCAGCTGCACCCAGGGCGTGGTGCGACGGGATGTCGCAGCGAACCCCGACAGTGCGGTAACGTCGGCTGTCGCCTTGCCCATGAGTGGACCATGCCGGTTGCCCTGGACTGCCTGCTGCTGGATTTCGATGGCGTGCTGGTCAACTACGCGCGGCACCTGCGTGTGCGCCACTTGGCCGGGTCCTGCGGATGCACGCCCGCACAGGTGCACGCGGCACTGTTCGACAGCGGACTGGAACAGCAGTTCGATCTGGGCCTGGACAGCACGCGCTACCTGCAGCAACTGGGCGATGCACTCGGCGTGGCCATCAGCCTCACCCAGTGGCAGGACGCGCGCATGGCCGCCTCGCCGCCGCAGACCGGCGTGGTCGAACGCGTGCAGCGCATCGCGCAGGTAATGCCGATCGCCATCCTCACCAACAACGGCGCACTGATGGCGCAGACCATTCCACGCATCCTGCCCACGCTGGCCCCGATGCTGGAAGGGCGCATCCTGTGCAGCGGCGAACTGGGAGGCCGCAAGCCAGACCCGGCGGTGTTCCTGAAAGCGGTGGAACGGCTCGACGCACGTCCCACCCGCACCCTGTTCGTCGACGATCTGTTCGTCAACGTCCGCGGCGCGCGCCTCGCGGGGCTGCACGCCGATACCGCGAACGACAGCCGTAGTTTCGGCAAGCTCATGCACCGGTTCGGCATCGATGCCTGATGCAGGGGCAGCCGACTAACAGTCGGCTCTACCCCCCAACGGGACGGGAACGCCGACGTGTAGAGCCGACTGTTAGTTGTGATCTCTCAGTAGGTTGTTCATCCGGGACATCTTTGGAAAATGGTGGTTACCACACCTGTCCACGCCCAAAGAG